>CAYJEZ010000006.1:2882-37870 GCA_964369215.1 uncultured Eubacteriales bacterium | reverse complement strand
TATTGTAAGAGTGCCTGACAAATATAAAAAGAGTTTGCACGACAAGGTTTTTACCGACAGTTACGGCGAAATTACTCATAAGCATGTTAGTTTTATAGACTTTGCACCAACTATTTTCGATTTAGCAGGTATAGAGCCACCACCACATTTTCAGGGTAAAAGCTTTTACGATGAAACCTCGCTTGGCAAAGGCATAATGTCTTTTGGAGACAGAGTTGGTGAGAACCCCGAGGGTTTTCGCTCTTATGCAAAAGGAGACTATTTGTACATAAAAAATTTCTCGTTGACAAGCAATTACAGCCTAAACAGCTACAGCGTTTTAACGTCATCTTGGATGAGTGCAGAGAATGCTAAAGAGGGAATGCAGTATAGAGATACAATAAACAACAGAAAACTTTGGTTTTGTGAGCCTAAAAGAGAGGCCGAGAGCCTTTTTAACATAAAAGAGGATAAGTTTCAACTTGTGAACCTAGCAAGCAATAAAGAGTACAGCGCTGTTTTAGAGGATATGCGAAAAGACTTGTACGACGAAATTTTAAGGGTAAAAGACAGAGTGTTAATGCCCGAAATGCTTATGTACGAGCTTGTTTTAAGCACAGGCAAAACAGGTCGAGAGATTATAGACAGTGAATTTTATCCGCTTAAAAAACTTGTAGAGCTTGAGAAAAGGTATGAAGAAAATTTACTAAAGGCAGAAGATTATAAACAGCTTTTAGGCGATAAAAGCGCTTGCATAAGACTTTGGGCAATAAGAAAATGTGCGGAGCGTTTGTCGGAAGAGTTTTTAAGCGATAGTCTAAAAGATGAGAGCGACTCAGTTAAATTTTACAGTGCTTGTATACTAATTAAAAAGCAAGAATGTGTGAGTTTAGCCGAGAAAGCCATTAAAGAAATAATTCTTAGCACACAAAACGCTCCTTTACTTATGCTTTTGGTAGACATATTAAAAGAATTCCCTACCGTACAAAAAGAGATTTACGAAGTTCTTGTTAACAGGCTAGACTCTAAAACACTTAAGGGCGATGAGAGGTATCTCTCATGCTTAAGGGACAGTATTTGTTTAATAGGAAAGCGTATTAATGCAAGCATTAAGCTTACAAGCTATAACCGCTCTTGGAGCGATGAGATTGACGAACAAATCGACAGATATTTGATGGTTTTATAATAGAAGAGCCCAGATTGTTTTTTATACAATCCGGGCTTTTTTATTGTATAGTTAAATAAGTTATCAAGCTAAGCAATCCGAAGCATAAGCCACATATTTAAAAAACTAACAGCACTTAGCCACTAGGAACTAATCCGAACTCGTTTTTAAAGCGGTGTGTGGGCATTCTAACTTCGTCAAAACCTTTTGAAAGGATTGAGCCTTACTGCAAGGCTTTTCCTTGTTATAAAACCCACGCACCGCTTTAGAAATCTTCGACCCCAAAAGAGTAGATTTTGTTATTAAACAAGGCAGACGAAGAAAGCATACTCGATTATGGTGATGAGGATAACGCAGTTTAATGGCGAAATCTACTCTTTTGGGGCGGGTTCGGATTAGTTCCTAGTGGCTAAGCGAAAAACCGCATAAATATGATATTATTGTACCGAAGCTTTTACTAAGTGAGACGATACCATTACATACCGTAATGCAGAAAACTTTGTAACGATGAGATAAAGGATATTCCTTAGGTTATTTTATCAAATCAACTAATTTCCTCTGCATGGTTTAGCGAGCAAGATAATTTATCCGAGTACTATGAAGAAATAAAAAATGCTTTAAAAACATAATAAACTTGCCTGTTATACATTATATTATATATCAAAGCCTCTACCCCATTTTTTAAAAATAAATTATATAAATTATTGATTTTTCTGTGGTAAAGTGATAAAATAATTGCTAGAGGTGTTATTTACATTCATAATAATAGGGGGATATAAAATGTCATTTTTATCAAAACATAAGTTTGTATCAAAAGCTATATGCTTGTTTCTAAGCATAGTGTTAAGTGTGCCACCTGTTCTAACTGCTTCAACTTCGGTTTCAGCACAACAATATCAAAATTTTGAACAGCTTACACCTATTTCATCTGTAGTAGAAGAAGATTTCTTGCAAGATGAGAATTCTGTAGTATACAATGCCGAAAATGACCCTGCAAGTGAAACGAGCCATAAAAGTGTGGAGACGAACCCTGAACAAATTTTGTCGCCTATTACCGAAAACGATGAGGCTTCACAGACTGCAGAAACGCATGAATCAGCGTCATCTGTAGCTGAAATACCTGAAAATCAAAACCAGCCTAATGATAGTGACAATGCAGCCGAGGCCCCACCTTTAAACTCTACCGAAACAGCTTATTGGATTACTGTTGATGGCATTGTTGGTGGTGATGTTTATTTTGACTCTGCTACAGGCGAGATTGCCAGTGCCAATAAAGATATTACAGTAGCAAACATTCCCTCACAAATAAATGGTGTTAATGTAGTTAGCATTAAAGATAACGTTTTTTATAATCATAAAAATCTAACCAGTGCAACTTTACCTGATACTGTGACTACAATAGGTATCAGTTCTTTTGAAAATTGTGATTTATTAACTACAATTGATTTGGGTGATGGATTAACAGAGATTGGCTATGAAGCTTTTAAAGGTTGTGATGCACTTACTACTATTGAAATTCCTAACAGTGTTACTAGTATTGATAGTTATGCTTTTGCCAGTTGTGTACAGCTTGAGACAATTAAGCTTGGTAACTCTGTTGCGTATATTGGCAGTTATGCATTTCAGCATAGCGTTTCATTACAAAGTGTAATTCTGCCTGACAGTTTAACCAAAGTAGGCGCTTTAATTTTCTATAACTGCACTGGTTTAAAATCGGTAACTTTGGGAAATGGAATGCCTGACCTACCACGTATGTTTAATGGTTGTACAGGGCTTGAAACAGTTGTGATGAATGATTCAATAACTTCTATTGCACATTCTATGTTTAGTGGTTGTACATCACTTGAAAATATAGTTTTACCTGCTAATTTGACAACTATACAAGCTAATACTTTTGAAGATTGTACTATGTTAAAACAAATAACTATTCCTAATGGTGTAACAGATATTAACGATAATGCATTTAATAATTCAGGAATAACCAGCATTGCAATACCTGCTAGTGTTGAAAATATTCGAAGTTCTGCTTTCGCTAACAGCGATTTAGCTAGCATCACCTTTGAGGGTGTACCAACGTTTGGAAATCAGGCATTTGAAAATGTAACATCACTTAAAGAAATAACCATTCCTGAAGGAGTAACCGAAATACCGCTCAGTTTTTTTTCAGGTTGCACTTCTCTTCATACAGTGAATTTACCGTCAACTTTGTTGTCTATAGAGTCTAACAGCTTCTATAATTGCACTTCACTTAAATACCTATCAATCCCTAGTAGTGTATCAAATATAAATGATGAAGCCTTTGTAAATTGTGGCTTTACCACTGCAGGACCCGTAGGTGGTGGGTATGGCTTTGAATTTGGATGGACAACTTCTATTCCGAATAGTACTTTTGATGGCAACAATACTCTTGTGTCTATTACAATACCTGACACTATAACTACTATAGGTGCCTATGCATTTAGAAATTGCACTTTACTTACCTCAATAGAATTGCCTGCTCTAACTAATGTTGGTGCTAATCTTTTTTCTGGTTGCACCTCACTGCAAAGTGTTACATTTACAGAGGGCATTACAAAAATTTCAAGCAGTATGTTTAAGGGTTGTACATCACTTAACAGTATTACTGTGCCAAGTTCTGTTACTACTGTATATAGTTCAGCATTTGATGGATGTACTTCGTTAGACAGTGTAGTCTTTCTTTCAGAAGAAACCACATTTGACTCTGAGACATTTTCAGGAGCACCTTTGTTAAAAACAGCAGGACCTACTGGCGGAAATTATAATATTCAATTTCCATTTACTGATAATGTCCCCCAATATATGTTTTCAGGGGCAAACGCACTTACCTCTGTAGAATTACCAAGCACAATTAAAACTATAAGTTCATATGCTTTTAAAGATACACTTTTTACAAATATAACCCTGCCAGAAGGACTTGAAACAATTGGTACTTATGCATTCTACAATTCTGCTTTAGAAGAAGTAATTATACCAGATAGCGTAACTGAAGTTTCTAACTATGCTTTTTCACGAAGTGATAAACTGCACACAGTTATATTTGGAAGTGGTGTTAAAACATTAAATTCTCAAACTTTTTATTATTGTACAATGCTTACTAAAATTATATTACCAGCGAATTTAGAGAAAATTCAAGGGAGTTATGTATTCAGTAATACCGCGCTAACTGAGTTATATATTCCAGAAAGCGTAACCAGTATATATCTTTTTGCTTTTATGAATATGCCTAGTGGATTTACCATAATTGTTTTTCCTGGTAGTTATTCTGAAACATTCGCAATTGAAAATAATTTCTTATATAAATATATTGATCATGACTCAAATTCGTTAACAGTTAATCTTCCAATCGGAGACTATAGTGGTAATACACTCAAAGTAACAGAAAAACTCACTAATAACCATTTATACATAAAAACTGCTAATACAAATACATACATAATAGGCGGACTTAAAAGCGATAATGAATATATAATTGAGCTTATAAACCCATACGGTGAAATACTTGGCTCTGTAAGCACTACTATAGTAAAAGACCAAGATAATATAGCTGAAATAACCAATATTACCGATACATATACTGTATCGCTCGACATTACCGCTACTGGGGTTGACATTAGCGGTAAAATAAGCACTCGTTTTTATATGGTGCTTGACTCAGAGGTAAAGCACATATCCTCCTTAGCCAGTGTGTCTAATCTTACTTTGGGCACGCAGATAGCTTATGAGATTGTTTTAAATGATGAATTAGCATCAAAATATATTACGCCGCCTTCGGGTAAACACACTGTTACTAGTAGTAATAATCAAATATCTGTTACTTTACAAGAGATTGAAGATATTACCATTACAGGGCGTGCTGTAAATGAGAAAAATACTGCTTTAAGAGATGTAGATGTTACTTTAATGCAAAAGGTAGGAGAGAAAAATATTGTATTACAGGCAACTACTGATGCAAGTGGCAATTTCTCAATATCTGCTAAAAATATACCAGGCACACTTTCATTATCTAAAGCAGATTATGTAAATTTGCAAATAGAAAAAGATAATTGGTCAAATGCTAGCATTGGCGACTTAACATTAAATGAAATAAGCGGTGTCGCAATTAAACTTAATGTTTTGTATAAAAGCAATATATACAGCGGAGAAGACGCACTTATCTCTACAGCAACAAATGCAGATAATTTAAGCTTTACTATTTATAATGAAACAAAAAAAAGCGAAGTAACTAATGTTTCGTTTCAGTATCCGTCTATTATTGTGCTAGATAGCAGCGTAGTGTCGGGAGATAAGCTTACCATCAGTGTTTTTGAAAGTAGTGGGCAGTACAACAAAACAAGTGCAAGCACTACAGTAGTAGGAGAAAAAGCAGAGATTGAACTTTTGCTAACCGAAAATGGAAAGGCTCGTTTTTTAGGCTCAACTAGTAAAAATGCTGCAGAGGTAGCTATTGTTTATACTTCAACAGGAGAGTATGTAGCCACTTATGACTATGAGGGTTTAATAGCTGAGACTGCTCCTTTAGCAAGTGGTAGTTATACTGTAATATCTATGGGTAAAAGCGAAGCATTTAACTCTATAGGATCTTTGAGTGATATATCAAGCGTTGGTTTAGTAGAGGGCACCGACTATATCTCTAATACATTTAGCATAAGTTCAGGTTTTAATACATCAGTTAATATTAGCGAAATACCACAATTTAACGATATAAAGTTTTATTACACAGATGCTACCAACACATATTCACGAGCTAGTTCGAACTCTGCTGTACATGGCAAAGTAATTACATTTAGCAGCAAAATTACTTTTAAAGATGAATATAAAGATAGAGTTTCTAACGTTAGCTTGGTTGTCGAGCTTCCTGCTTCTATGCAATTAATAGAAGGTGCTGTATATGCAGACAGAGCTCAAACCCCTCATACATATATTGATAACGACTTAACTTTTGCAGTAGACAGTGAGCATATATTGTATAGATACTGTGCAGAAGTGGTTGACATCTATAGTGGCAGCACTGTAGATACTTGGTTAGAATTTACACTTGATGGCAACCTTATTCGTCAACCTATTGGTAGCACAAATATAAAGCTTGAAGATTTTAGCTATACAATACCGAAAAAGGTAAATAATACAGAGTTGCAATTGTTAGGAAAAATATCTCCTAACACTACTTTGCAAGTGTTTGATAATAACCGATTAATTGGCGAGGTTAGTTCTAATGTATTTGGAGATTTTTCTGCAAATGTCACACTTGCTTCAAAATATGATTCAGAAGTTCATATTATTAACTTTATTCAAACAGAAAATGGAAAAGAAGTTTACAAATCAAATGATTACTATGTTAACTACGACACAAGTAATTCTGTAGTTGAGAGTATAACTTTCTCTTCTCAATCAAGAACGTATAGTTTGGATTTCAACGATTACTCAAAACCTTTAACCTCATACACTATTATGAATACGCTATTAGGATTTACATACGAAATTAAATTTACAGGCAGTGTTTCTGATGTTGTATTACACCTAAAAGATATGGATGGTGAAGACGTTACAAGTACAGCTACATATCAGGAAGATACAAATAGCTGGGCGGTATATGTACCTGGGGTAAATCCTACCTCTATTGGTGTGTCTTATAATGATAACTATCAGCCAGAAAAGACAATAGAAGAGTATAATGATGAAAACGAATATTTAGACTTAATTATGGAAAAGATTACTTCTGATGGTAATGCAAATCCATATGGTTACACTGTTACAGAAACTACTGACACTTCTTTTAAAGCAGACCTATTTTGGGATGATGAGGTTTATGGTAGCGATATTTTGGCTACTATGGAGATGAAAGTGCTTGACTATGCTGATTACTCTAATATAGACCTTGAAGATGCTGGCTTTGTTCAGTCTATATATGACAGTACTCATTACGTAAAAGTAGAAAGACCAAACACTAATTTAGAGATTTACACTACAGTAACTACAAGCGGAACCGCTTTTCAAACCATTTATGATTACACACCTATATACAATGCTATTTGGGAAGATTACAGCACAGAAGAAAGTGAATTTTCAGCATCATACGAAGGAGTAGAGGCATCATCTGTAGCAGTTAAGGCAAGTCCTTTAAAATGGATAGGTTTAGTTTCTGACACAATAGACCTTGTAAAAGAGGCTGCACCTTATGTTGACTTTGGTACAGAACTTTATTCAATGATTGATTTTATTGACGAGACCAACACTAAACTGCTTGACATGAGAGATTATATTAACACTTTAGCTAATGCAAAGTGTAAAGACGGTACTCCAAGGCTTGACAATCCGTCACTATATTTAAATCAACCAGTTATGGACGATGTGCTTGACTACCAAGAAGATATGATAAAAGAAATGATGAAATATGCCGCTATATGGGCTGTTGACAAAAAATTCGAACTGACTGAGACAAAAGATTTTGTTATAATGGTATACGATATTCTTTCTTTTTCAGGAAAATACACTGCTTGGGAAGTTACACAAAAAGTCACTAAAGGCATAGGTAATTTAGCGTACAAACAGCTTAAAAATGAACTTCCAAATGTAACAAAAGAAATTTTTGAGCCTGTTGAAGACGTATTGAATATTTATGATGCTGTAACAGGTGGTTTAGCTGCTGCGTATAAACAGGTCGATGTCAGCTCTCAAAGGCGCACTATGAGCAAAACATATGCACAGTATAATGCTCAACTTAAATTGTTAGAGCTACAAATAAAAGAGGCGTATAAAGACTGCTCAGCGGATGACCCTGAAGATATGTTATCTGCTACTGCACCTTCTGTTCCAGATATTTCATATCCGTTTACCATTGCACCTATTATAGACCCGTCGGGTTATGTATACGAGGCTGTTCCGTCAAACCGTTTACCTGGCGTAACAACAACAGTATATGAGCAAGTTACAGAAGTTGACATATTTGACCAAGTAACCACATATGCAAAGTTTTGGGACGCAGAGAAATATGCGCAACAAAATCCACTTACTACAAACGAGTTAGGTCGATATGCTTGGGATGTTCCTACAGGTAACTGGCAAGTAAAATATGAGCTAGAAGGTTATGAAACTACTTATAGTGAATGGCTACCTGTTCCTCCTCCTCAATTAGAGGTAAACATACCTATGACATCTTATGAAAAACCCACCATTCAAAATATAGTTGCTTATCAAAATGGTATTGTTATAGAATTCTCTAAATATATGGAGTTAAGTGATTTAACACTAGCTAATATTTCTGTTACTAAAAATGGAGAAAATGTTTCTGGTAGTATAAAACTAGTTAATACTGAAGAGACCGCAGACGGTAGTAGTTCTTATGCTTCAAAAATAGAATTTACTCCTAGTACAAATTTAGTCGTTAATGATATAGTGACAGTTACTATTGATAATAATGTCAAAAGTTACGCCGGCGTTTATATGCAAGACATTTACTCAGGTACAGATATACCAGTAACTTTAAGACCAGAAAGTATTGAGCTTAGCAGTGATGTTGTAAATGTAAATCAAGGTGATAACAGCCCATTAACTATAACACTTGCCCCTGCACAGGCAGTTGCAGGAAAAACACTTTTAGTTCAGTCGGTCGCAAATGGCATAGCAGAAGTAGCTGAAAGTGTAGTTATACAAAGTGACGGTACAGCTGTTCTTAATGTTGCAGGCAACTTACCTGGTATATCAGAATTTACTTTGCTACTTGAGGGAACTGATATTCAAAAAACTGTTACTGTAAACGTAGCTACGGTAAAGGCCCCTCCTACAGTAGGCACAATTAGCGGTGCTGTAACAAGCTATAATGAAAATAAGGATATTTTAGTTGTACTGTCAGACGGTACTAATAATGTTTCTTACACATTAAAATCGCCTATTAGAAGTTTTGTCTTTACTGATTTATCCGCAGCCACATATAGTATTACCATAAGTCAACAAGGGCATAAAGACACTGTTATCTCAGATATTGTTTTATCGCAAGGCGAAAACAAAGTATTATCTGAAATTTCGAAAATTGAGCTAATAGGAGGAGATGCAAACGGAGACGACATTGTAAACAGTGATGACATGCTATTTATAACACAACTATATAACAGTAGTATTGATGCACAGACTTCTGCTTATGACGTAAATGGTGACGGATTAATAAACTTTTTAGATGTTTCTATTATTAGAAATTCTAAAAATTTTGGTCAATAAATCTAAAATATCTTAAGTTTTCTATAAATCTTTTAAAGTGGAATAAACACCAACATATTGATAACTAGAAAACAAATAAGTATGGACACAACAACTTAAATGCTTTGCAAATACAAAGAATGGATATAAAATATGGAAAGATTAAAAAAGCAACTGCTCTCATATATTCCTTATAACGAACAAGAAGAAGTAGATAGAAAAACAATGCTATATGCATTGGAACAACTAAGCGATGTATTCACAAGAAACTGTAAGTTGTGCCATTTTACTGCATCTAATTGGATAGTGAATAAAGAAAAAAATAAAGTTCTAATGATACATCATAATATCTATAATTCTTGGGCGTGGACAGGTGGACATGCTGACGGGGATACGGACTTACTTCATGTTGCTTTAAAAGAAGCTACAGAAGAAACAGGAATAAAAAATTTCAAAGTATTATATGACGGCATTTTCTCTTTAGAAATTGGCAATGTAAACAGCCATATTAAAAATGGAGAGTTCATCTCTGATCATTTGCATCTAAATTGCACCTATTTATTAGAAGCTGATGAAAATGAGAATTTGCAGATTCAAGAAGATGAAAACAGCGATATTGCTTGGTTCTCTCTAGAAGAAGCCACACAAGCTCCTTCAGAGACACGAATGAAAGAAATTTATTTAAAACTAAATAACAAATTAAGAGAAATCTTCAAATCAAATTCTTACAAATAGAAGTTAGAATTAATCCTTTGGGTTGTGCAAACGTGATTTTTAAATTACAAAAATAAGTTTTGTATAGCTCTGCGCACGACAGAAATGTCGCTAAATTTATATAAAATAGACCATCGTTTAAGTTCACCCATTATATATCTAATTCAACCCAATCTAATAATACGGCGATACCTCTCTTAGTATTAGTGAGAGCTATCGCCGTATTTTATCTTGTCAAGCAATTATTGGTATTTTTATTATAGTTAAACAATTAAGTCCAAATCGAATCCGCTAATATAATAAATGAACTATCTCCTCATATTATTTAATGCGTTTTATTTTCCTTTTTTATTTTTGCTGACGAAACATTAATAACAAGTGAAAACTCGGGAATGACTTCTACTTTAAGAGTCCCACCAGCATCTTCTACACGTGTTCGTATACCAAAAAGTCCTCCACCCTCAGTTATGCCTTTTTTGGGGGTATCACCATTGTTTTTAATTTCTATTCTATACCCTTCAGGTCCATGCTCAACACTAACTAAAACAAGGGTAGCCCCAGCATGGCGAATAGCGTTAGTGCATGCCTCTCTAAGTGCGGTAAGCAAAAGAAAAGCAACGGCACTTTCTGTAGGTAATTCAGGCTTCAATCTAATCTCCAATCCAATTTTATTAAAATAATCGACAATCTCTTCATAAAACAGTTGTGCATTTGTTTGGTGTTGTCCTTTAATTTGTTCAATCGCCTCATGAGAGTGTGCTAAAAGTTCGTTATACTGAGCTATATTTCCACTTTGGCTCAGCCTTTGCATGGCAGTTAATTGTTGCCCAAGCACATCATGCACTTGTGATCGAATTCGCAAATATTCACGCTCTTTTTGCACTGTTTCCATAGTTTCTGCAAGCTTTGCAGTTTCTAAACTTTCTTTTGCTAGCTCGTCTCGTTCATTCTCTAATTCTCTTAATACGGTATAACTTTCCGTTGCATCTACTGCAGTGATTTCTATAAAATTAGTATGTTTAACTCTAAAACTTCTTCTTGCAAAATGCCACGCATCGTGCTCGGTGCAAATTAAAATATCTTCATCAATACTTTGGTATTTTCCAAATTTAATCTCACCAGCAAGTAATTTATCCCACAAATGTTTCCCATTTTTTAGCTCTGCACCAAAAAACCTTAACATTATAGACTGCATTTTTTTATTTACAAGATAAATATAGCCGTCTTCTCCACAAAATAATATTCCTGTTGGTAAACTGTCCAAACCGTCTTGAATAGAAGCTGTGGAGAGCTCTTTTTTTTGGCGTGTGTTTTCTATAAAAAGAATAAAATAAGCACGCAAAAGTATAAGCATAATTCCTATAACCCAAAGAAAGTGGTAGGAAATATGAATAGGCGAAGCCAAAATAGGCTGAGTGACAAAGGCACAAAAAACTGCAGAGACTCTTTGCCTTTTTTTATCATGTATAGAAAATGTAAAAGCAAGTGTTATTAATAAACCTAAACAAAGCAGCGCATTTTCTATAGGTACATTGTTAATCACCCCATGTGGGCGATACCCGTAAACCGAGGCTGGAATTAAAACTAAAACAGCTATATAAATAAGCATAAAAACTTCGCCCACAAAACCTATGTTCCTCTTATTATCATAACGGAACACTCGCTTTGCAATGTAAACACACTGTAATGAAAAAACTGCTAAAGAGACAATGAAAAAAACACTCAACTGCATAGAGGGCAATAAATAAAAGTCCATCATTATACCACCCCCCAATCATCACTGAGAAGATATATCTGTGTTTCTTCCCAAGGTTTTATGTACAAACATGCCATTCCTTTATGTAAAGAAGATACAAGCTCTTTTTGTTTTTTCTCTGAAAAAAGAGGAACGTCTCCTAGTACTGATATAACAACACTTTCACCTTGCTCATATATTTGCACAAGAATACTTAAGGCTTTTTGCTCTATAGCCATTTCAACTGCATTAGAGCAAAGGCTATACATAGAAACCACCTGATATCCCGTTAACTTTTTATCTGTACGACAGCTTACGGTAAGCGATATATCTACAGAAACGCAATAGCTTTTTAGCTCGTTAAGCGCACTTAAAAAAATACTTACTTGCTGATTTTGCTGGTAAAGAAGATTTATACGAAACATACAAGCACGCTTCATAATACACGCTAATATATTCACTTTTGCCATAGCTTTTTTACGGTCTTTATTATATGCAATCCCTTTTGATAACTCTTCTATCTTCTCTGTGCCGCTTAAAAGTATTTGGTCTATGTTCTCATAAATATCACGCTGTACAGCTAGTGTGGCTAAGTCTGCTTGAAGCTTACTCTTTTGAAGCAAAACTCTATTGTTCTCTCGGCGCATTTCATTAACTTGTTCTAAGCTTTTATTCATATTGTTAATCGAAGATCTATCTTCAAAATAAAGAAAATTTCCACCAGCAATATCCCACTGTTTTAGCACAAAATTTTCATCTGTTTTTTGTGTTACAATTGAACTCTCTATTATATTTCCTCGTAAATCTTTAATTTGCATAGCAAGGCTAGAGTGCAAAAACAGAGTATTATAGCCCTTATTGTGTGGAAAAATTCTGCTAAACATACAAAGCTCTGAAAATAAAACCGCTAAAAGAGATATTGCAAATGAAATCTCGAAATTTAGCACAAGCTCAAAGTCAAAAATATGTCCGCAAGAGTAAACAAACATCACTATTACCATAATAACAGGGCACATAAACATCTTTTTTCTCGGCGAATGAACGCACTGGCTAATAAGTGTAAAAAGTGTGATTAATATGCCTAAATACATTATACCAAGCACTATGTAATATCCAAAATTATATCTATGATATGAGTGCATATAGTCTGTTACTACAAACACCCAGTTATGATAGTGGTTAGTAAAAACCATCACCAAAGCCGCAATCTCTGCATATACATACCATTTAAACCACTTAATTGCTCTTTTTATATTCATCGGCCTAACTGTATGTTCTGCACGCATCATTACATACACCAAGCTTGCCGACATTGAAAACATAGGTATATAAAAGCTATACCACAAAATAGTCTCGATAACAGGGCTATTTTCTACCAGGTATTTCATTAAACCTAAAACAATAAATACTATAGCCGTTATACTTGCAATTATCAGGGCATTAGCGACATGCCTATCTGTCACTCTGCGTTTAATTGAAAAAATATACATTACCATAAAAAACATAAATATCATAAACATAACTGCATACTCTACTATATTGGCAACATTATATATATCTCTGTTAAAGGCAGTACGCCTAATAATTGCACCGAGTGATGCTGATGCACAGCGGTAAGACTCTTCGTCAATTGGTGTTTGTGCGTGGCTATAATCTACTGCAAAAAGGTTCTGGTCCGCTCTGCCATCGGGCAGTCTATACCCTGCCTCAATTAAGGCCTCATCTAAGCCTTGAGCAAACTCTGGTGGCTCTCCATAATAAAGCAAACCATATTCTAAAGTGATTGTCCCATCATTTGGTATAATTACCTCTAGGTTACGACCTGTTTTTATATACTCCGCAGCTACGTTGTCATATGTAATAACAATTGGCTGCCACATGTCTTGGTATGCAAAACGTTCATTATCCCAAAGGTATCTCATAAACTCTCCCACTGCTCTTATGTCATAGCTTTTATCAAGCGCATATGCCATAGACAGTATAACTTGTTGCGCCTTTGTTGTTCCCCAGTCGTTTGGGTCAAATCTGTCGTCCAAATCAAAAGTAATGTTTTCATCTATTTTAAGTAAATCGGCAAAACTTTCTATTTTAACATCAGTCATATCGCGATCTATGGCGATAACAACGGTTTGAGCTATATGAGGTTCGAATTTATAGTTTGTGTCATGCTCTAAAAACATTTGGGCTTGTGTATTGTAAACAAACCCACTGTCGCCTAACGACAAATTGTTCATTGCTGAGTCGTAAGGTGATGACACAAGATCTTCATTTACAATATAATTCGAAACAACTTCTTTGTATAAAGGTTCTGAGTTTGATATAAAAACTTGTGATTCAGTTTTTTCATTAGGATAAAAAAGCAGAAGTAAAGTGGCAATAAACACTAAAAAAACTACAATAATATGTTTCATATCACCTTTCAAATGCATTTTCATCACACTCCTCTACCTTTTGAAATAGCTCTGTTAATTTAAAATAATAAAATATTGACTTGCCACAAATAAATCTTTCTTTTCTTGCTACCAAGATTTATGCGATGCCTAATGCATACTAAATATAATCTGTTTGACTATGAAAAAAATTGCAGATTATTTTCATATTAACTTAACAAAACCTTAAAATTCATATAGATATTATACCATAATTTTTCAACTAACTACAAGCTTTAAAACCATAAAATCACGCTTTAGTAATCTAGTATCTTTAATTTTAACCAATATATCCCTTTCTGCAAATGTGCCATTTGGCACATTTACAGTTTTATACTACATGAATATAATTTATATATAAACAATTATACTAATGCGCAGTTAGGAAAGGAGAAAGATTGTGGCCATATTTGATAAATTAAGAAAAATGCAAGCATTGTCAGTAGACAATATTGTAAACACCAGCACAAACGACGGACTAAATGGTGCATTGTGTACAAACATACACATCCCATATATTCCCACTTCGCTAGATGAGCTTATACAATTAAACTCTTCCAATTTCAAAAATCCATATGGGGTAGCCGCACTTACAGTTGTGGCACTTTGTGTATATCCATATAATAAAGATATTGCTATAGAAATGATTAATTACCTTAAAGGGCCACAAATGCTTACCAAATATGAGATGCAGTTTTTAAACGATAGACTTAAAGGAAGAGCCTATCTCCCCCCTTCTTACTTAGTTGGCGCAACACCTGAAAATAACTACACACCACAAAATCCTAGCTCTATAAACATTTATAAAACCTCAAACAGCGAAGATATGTTGGGTGAGGGATATTTGCAACTATATTTGAAATCTGGGGGAACAGACACAGCTATGCCTGTTCGTTTGCGATTAAAACCTTCAACAAAAGAGTGGTTTTTATGGGAGTACTTTATTTTGACAGATATAAGAAAACCTACGAGCGACTCAAGTTGGGAATAGCGAATTTAGCAAAAGAGGTAAGTGTTATTTCAACGAAAGATGCAGGTAGCTATTGTGAATTTTGTTGTGAACTTACTAATATATAGCTACTTGTAAATACACAAAGAAACAGTAGATTTTTCTATGCAATAATCCTAATTTATAAGAGTTTAGTAAATTTTTGTGCTAATACAGAAGTTTGACCCTACTGTGCTTAACAGATTCGCCTTAATACGACAGCCTAGTAATATCTAGATTTTTTTAGTTACTGCATTACCATTTGATAAAGTGAACTACAGGGTGTATAAAATATTTATTGGAAGTACAGGTAATGCTTTCTCTACAAAAAGGTACTCTGTTTCATTTCAATTTCATTATTATACAATTTAGGTTTTGTAGACAAAGTTTTATTTTGATTTTGAGGTGACTTAATCATATTTTTAATTTACCAATTATTTCTAAAACGTGAAATCCCTCTCTGCCTAATGCGGAGAGGGAACATTATTAGTTAGTTTATCTTTTTTATACTCCATTATTTTTACAATTTTTAGCTCTCTATAGCTTATTGCATGCCAATGAAAAAGCTAACTAGTTAATTTAAGGATAAAAAGATATATAGATTATTTTTATATCAACTTAACGGAAACAAAAAACTAAAGCACTTTTATAGTATTGTGATTTTATTACATATATGTTACAATATCAATCACAAACTCACAATATGTTTTTTCACTGCATAGATATATATATATATATCTATATATCTCGAATGTTTATTGCCAACGTAAAAGAGGATAGTTATGGATATTCAAAGTTATTATAGAACAAAAGAAAATGAAAGCAACACAGAAATTTCTAATCAGTATCTTGTTGTAAATTGCACGGGGGTTTTATCAATAAAAAAACCGTTTTCTACCCAAGTTGCGAGGCAAAGAAGAGATTATTACCTTATGTACATGCACAAGGGCACATTAGAGGTTAAACTTAAAAGTAGAACTTTTATTTTAAATGAGGGCGAAACTATTATTTTTCCATCAAACACACCTTATTATTATCAAAAAACAAACCATTTAGATACTGTGTACTATTGGGCACATTTTACAGGGTATGGAGTAAACGAAATAATAAAAAACATGAAACTTAGTTGTTCCGCGCCCCTTCTTGTAGGTAAAGATGAAGAAATAGTAGAAAATTTCAATCGATTATTTCAATGTTTCTTAATTCATCAAAATTATTGTGATGAAGAAGCAAGCGTTATACTTATGGAAATTTTCATTAAACTTGCAAGGCGAACGAATAACGCTAGTGAGCACAATACAAAGCTTACAAAGTTGCAAAAGTCAATTCGTTACATATATAACAACTATAGAAATGATATTAAATTGAATGAACTCGCAGAAATAGAGTTTTTAAGTGTTAGTAGATATTCAGCACTTTTTAAAGAGGTAATGGGTATTTCTCCCAAAAATTTTATTACTACAATGCGCATTAATAATGCACGAGAACTACTTCATCATACAAATCTAACAGTAAGGCAAATCTCTTTAACGGTTGGGTTTAATGACTCTTTATACTTTAGCAATCTTTTTAAAAAGAAAACTGGCTACGCTCCACTTGTATACAGAAACATGAAGATTCACAACTAATAATATAAAAGATTAGAGTTGCCGTACAAAACCAAGTACGGCTACTCTTTTTCATTTATATTAATTTTTTACATCAATTTCCCCACTTACCACATTAATAAACACTTTACCATCTTTAACTCCAGCAGTTCCATAGCCTGTATTTGTAGAAATAAATGAAGCGAAATCGCCCTTTATTTTCGGAGAAACTGTGAGTGTTTTTGTATAAGCATTGTAAGTTACACCACTTAACGACTCTATTAGTGCATATGAAGCCATTGCCCTTGCATACCAATGTCCGCACTCGTACTCATCATAAGGGTTTCTAACGTCTCCATTATATCTATTTCTAACAGCTTTTACAATGTCTAGTCCTTTTTCTACTTCTCCAAAAGAAATTAAATGCGCCGCTACTTGATATTCTATTCCTGTCCAAACTTCATCGCTATATACGAAAGGTAATGCAGGTTTCCCTCCATTAGGCCAAGTACAAAGCAATAAGCCTTGCTCATCACTTGTGCAGTACCCCGGTCTTTGTGGGTTTGAATGTTCGCTTAAATCTGTTTTGAAATTATATTTGTATATGCTATTTAAATGAGATTTAATTTTTTCGCTGTCGCAAACAATTCCCAATCCAGATACTTGAGCAAGCCAAAACCCTAATACTCCGTCAGATATGCAACCCGTGCCATATTGGTATTTTGGTCCATATTTTTGCACAAAATCAAAAGCATCTGAGGTAATTTTATCATTAACACCGGTATCTCCTATTTCAGGAAGCTTAGCCTCTAAGCCATCCCATTGCACTTTTTGATAATAATATTCACCGTTGTATAATTCGTCTGCTAAATATTTTATGCCTTTTTGCATTAAATCTTCATACTCATTGGTCTCTTCGCCTAATATTTTACCCATTTCAACCATAGATTTTAATGCACCAATATAGAAAGATGTGCACATGCCGTCTGCTCCCCAAAATTCTATATCATATGTATTATGGTGAGGCTCTTTAAGCACACCTTCTTTATTCTTATCCCACGTAGAAATACAATAATTCATCGATGAAACTGCTTTATCCCAAAATCTTCTAAGCCAATTAACATCGCCTGAAATAATAAATTCTCTATATAATTTAATTATTCCACCTAACTGGCCGTCACTAGCTGCATGAAACTCATGCTCGGTGTCTCCAATAGGTAAAGACGCCCTAAATGTTTGATGACCTTCACTATTTTGGCTATTAAAAAATTCAGTCTCCCTTAAGCCTCTTTCAAGCTCAGGGAAAAGATGACAAATCGCCTGTGCATAATTCCAAACATGGGTACAAGAACCAGCGCAACAACCTCCATCATCACAACAACCCTCCCAACACCAAATTCTTCCATCGGTTTGCCTTAACATGGTAGGAGATTTTAAAATAGTAAGGTTTGCAGCAACAGCCTCAATAACCTCACTAGGAAGTGTAGAACTGTAGAAAGTATCGGAAAATAGCTTTGTATCGTTATAAAGTCTATCTCTGTTTTCACTAGTATATTTTGAAACAGCTTCGACTGAGCTAAATCTGCTTACATACCATGGCTTATATCTCTCAAGAGACAAATCTATTTTATCAGAGCATGAACAAGTAGGTTTTGCATCTTCAAACGCGTGCCCGATACGAAGCTTTGAGTCTGGTACAAACCAACAGCAGTTTACTGTAATTGTTTTGCTCTCCCCTGGGTTTACTGAAAATTCCACTGCCATACTTCCGCCGGGAATATTTCCACCAACACTGCGAGTAGGTGTTTCGCTATCTCTTTCTTTAACAGGGGTTTCTCCGGCTAAAATATCATTCCACAGCATAGTTAATGTATCAAACCAACCTCCACAAAACATTGCAGTGTTAACTTTTACCTCTTCACCATCTATAAAAACATTGTAGTAACCCTCTGCCCAAGGCTCGTCTTCAATCTTAGTATGAGCTAAAGTAAAGCCATTTCCGTTATTAATAACTTTAGAGAACTCTCCTGAATATGCCATAAAATTCATAGAGTTATAGTAATATACCGCATCTATTTTTTCGTTTGTTGTATTCGTAAATGTATACTCTAAAAAAGCCATTGGGTAACTTGAGTCGTTAGCGTTAGGGGGGGTAAACGGGCTCCATGCCTTTAATGAGGTTTTTAAAGGAAACTTGTCGTCTACAAAATTAATGTCTGCAAACGGAAATGTTGCTGAAAACTCTGCATCTTTAAATCTTGGCAATCCATAATTTCTCCCTTCTCTACCATTTGCTTTTGATAGCGAGTTTGTAGGTTTTCCTTGTAGTGGATAAAGTGCGCCGCCAAAAATCTTGTATTTTGGTGTAGGGCTTTCAATTACCCTACTTTTATTTTCTTTACCTTTAACCGTTATCGCAGAGAAAAGGCAAGGCTCTAAATTTGTATTCGGAGCATTTCTTAAAGAAAACGCAGAGAACGAACCGTTGCCCTCCAAGTTAAACATTCCAGCCCCTATACCACCTAAGGGAAAGCCTATGTAATCTAAGTTTTTTCCTGTAAATTTTTTTGTTTCCATTTTATTTTCCTTTCTTTATTAAATCGTAGCTAAAGCACTTCAAAATTATTAAAAAGTGCTTACAAAAACTGTTTTGGGTTTTATAAACAGAGATTCTTCTTAGTTTTGCAGTGGTATGAGTAAATAATGAAAATTTATTATCTAATTTTAACCTTTTAAAATACTTATTGCAATACCTTTAATAAAAAATTTTTATAAAAATGAATATACAAATAAAATCTATAAAACACCAAAAATATTTGTACTGCTATTACTGACATTTTACATCTGAGTCAATTACTTGTCTGTTATACACTTCATTTACGATATGTGCTTATTTGCAATTCTAACTTGAATACAAGCAAAAATAAATATTATTTTCATATTAACTTAAAAAACTCGAAATAATATATACCTCTATACAAGAAATCTTGGTATAATTTCCCCAAAAATATATAAAAAGCGGAAATTAATAATATCTTAATATGAATTTGTCAATAATCTGTTGACAAATAGTTCACAATGAACTATTATAAGTGTATTAAGTTGAGTAATACACTTCAACATCAAGGAGGAAAACTAATGGAGCTTTTGAAATTAGAGGGCGTTACCAAAAAAATAAAAAAGAAAACTATAGTAGATAACGTTAGCTTAACCGTTAACAGCGGTGAGATTGTTGGGTTTTTAGGTCCTAATGGTGCAGGTAAAACTACTACAATCAAAATGATTATGGGTCTGTTTAATATAACAGAGGGCAATATAAGTGTGTGTGGGCACAGTGTTAAAACAGATTTTGAGAGGGCAATGCAAAATATTGGTGGTATAGTTGAAAATCCAGATTTATATAAAAGACTTACCGGAAGACAAAATTTAGAATACTTCGCTGGCTTTCATGGAAAAAAAGCAGTAGACAACATTGACTCTGTTGTAGAGCTAGTTAAAATGAAAGATAGAATTGATAGTAAAATCAAAACTTATTCTTTAGGTATGAGGCAAAGGGTTGGTTTAGCACAAGCCTTGCTTCATATGCCACCACTATTGATTTTAGACGAGCCTACAAACGGACTAGACCCTATTGGAATAAAAGAGCTACGCGATTTATTAAAGCATCTATCGCAAAATGCAGGAACAGGTGTGTTTATATCTAGCCATTTACTAGCCGAGATGGAGTTGATGTGTGACAGAATTTACATTATCGACAACGGTGTAATAATTGGTGAAAAAGCTATTGGTTCTAACGAAGAGGAAAATGTAGAGATTTATCAATATACTTTTGTTACAGACAATAATAAACATGTACTAGACAAATTTAAAGCTATGGGTGCAAACTGTGACTTACTGCCCGAAGGTGTAAATTTGGTAATGAAAAACGATGAAATACCTAATATAATAAGCGATTTAGTTAAAGAGGGCATTAACATATATGCAGTTAACAGGCAACAACGCTCACTAGAGCAAGACTTCATCTCAATGACCTCAGGCTCTAAGAACCAAATATCGTAACTTTAAAAAACTAAATCGTAATAGAAAGGCTTGGACAAAAGTATGAACTTTTTTAAACAAATATTTGCTGAAGCAAAACATATGCTTCAATCTAAATTTATCTTAATTTCTGCTATCATTATTTTTGCTTTAATATGTATAGTAGCGCCAATACTTAACAGTTTATCGTCATCAATAAACGAGGCAATATATGGCCGTTATTATGGCGAAGACTTAGTAGTAGACGGAGTAACAGTTTCTAGAGATTCAGAGCTAATATGGGATTTACGCAATTATGTTGACCAACGTGATAACGCAGAGCAGTGGTACGAGGATGCAGACGAAGTTAAATATGCAGTTGAACTAAATCAAGAGCTAATCGACTTCTTCTTATTAGCTGCAACTGTTACAGATAGCTATAGTGATTATCGTATACGTTTAACGTATGAATATAACTACTTAATTGTTCAAAACTTTGTAATTCAACTAGATGATATTAATGAAGATGCAATTACAAAAGTTCTTGATTATAACGGATATTCATATGTAGATATTTCAAATAATATTGAGGAGTACACAGATGAGGATAAAGCCAACTTAGCTTCTGACATAGAAGAAGTTAAAGAAATTATAACTAATAACGACTTTGCTTTATATGTTGATTTTTCAATTAGAGATTATAACAAGCAGATTGAAGATTACAAAGAAGAGATACAAGACTTAGAGTCAGAAATTATATCTGACCCTGATAAAGAAGAATTTTTAGCAGAGCAAATTGAAGGTATTAACAATGCTATAACTAGATTAGAGAATACTACTATTCCTGACTTAGAATATAGACTAGCAAATAGT
Source organism: uncultured Eubacteriales bacterium (assembly GCA_964369215.1). Taxonomy (GTDB): domain Bacteria; phylum Bacillota; class Clostridia; order Oscillospirales; family Acutalibacteraceae; genus SIG603. The sequence goes on along the minus strand of CAYJEZ010000006.1, from coordinate 16,173 downwards.
ATTGTTCCGGGAGACGGCAGTTGGCAAGATGAGGCACTAGAACAATTAAACTGGGCAAGAAGCGATATAGAACAAGCTACTATTTACAAGCTTACTGAAGAAGAGTTTTTTGAAACAGATTACTTAGTTAGAGAACATGAAACGTATTCTAATTATGAAAGAAATATAAAAGCTAGCCTTACAGAAGCCGAGAAAAACCTATTTATAGCCCAAACCTCTCTAGATACAAATGAACCTGATATGAAATTTGTTAGAAAAGGTTCAAGAACTAATGTAAACTCAATATTGTCGTCTTCGTCTTTAGTTGCAGTTTTTGGTATTCTAATAGGTGGTTACACAATAGCTGGAGAATTTCAAAGCGGAACAGTTAGACTTTTAATGATTCGCCCAAGAATTAGAGAAAAAGTTATATTATCTAGATTTTTAGCAGGACTTTTTATACTTTACATCTTGTATTTTATAATCTTTTTGACTACAATAGTAGTTACAGGATTTACACATGGATTTAGCGACTACGCTTACCCAAATTATTCAGCAAATGGAGACATTAACTTTTTTGTTATGCTGTTTGAGAGAATAATGGTATCTTCAGTGTCTATGCTGTTTTGCTATGTACTTGCTTTTTCAGTATCAATGACATCAAAAAATATAGCTGTTTCAATAATAATACCAACACTAGTTTTATTTGGCTCTACTATAGCAGTAGCGCTTGTATATCAAATGTCAACTCCATTAACTATTATTGCATTTACTCCAATACCTTACATTAATATGTATGATTTTTACTCAGAGTATGGTATGATAAAAGAATTAATCCTCAAAGGGTACCCAGTAAGTATTGCTTTAGGAATAGGAATGCATTTGGTATATGCCACAGTTATATTCATAATATCGTTATTCTCATTCAAAAAGCTAGACATTACAAACTAATTATTTTACAAGAAGAAATACTGCTACATTTATAACACTTTAACTTATTATTTTAAAAATGAAAGTAAAGTTGAATGACTATAGCTGTATTTCTGTCTTGATATATAAAGAAGAGGGAATTTTTAATAAATATGGACAATGATTTTTTAAGCAACTACAAAAAAAATAATGAACCTAACACAGAGAATGTGCCTAGCAACACAGATAAGGTTAGACCTACAAACAGAACCGTTAACAGCACTGGTGAAAAAGTTAATGCTGAACTAAACAGCAACAACTTTAACTTTGAAGAAAAAAGCAACTTTGAACCACCAAAAAACAGAAACCGTGCAAAAAACACTGAAAAAAGCATACCTTTTGTTTATATAGGGCTTGCAGTAGTTGCTATTATTGCTATCATAGTAACAGTAATTATGCTTAACAGAGGCACTGCTGTTCCTAACATGATAGGTTGGACACGAAGTGAGGCAGAACTATGGGCGAGTGAAAACGACGTTTTAATTAGAGCTGAAACAGAGTTTAGTGACACTGTAGAAATTAACGAGATTTTTTCTCAAAACCCAGCAGAGGGAGAAAGCGTTAGCAGTGGTAGTTTTATTGAGCTAATAGTATCTTCTGGCCCTGATTTAAGTATTTTAGTAGAGGTGCCAGATATTGAATCTATGACTATGGCAGAGGTAGAGTCTTGGGCTGAGAGTAACCACATGAGTAAAGTCCGTGTAACGTCTGAAGACAGCGAAACTGTGCCAGAGGGCGAAGTTATATCGTTTACAATAAACGATAACACTGTGCTTGACAAAGAAATCCGTAGAGATAGCCCACTATACGTAGTGTTCTCTAGGGGTAAAGGAGAAGGCGAGGCTGTAACTTTGCCAGACTTTACCACTATGACCCTAGACGCTACAAAAGCTTTTGCCGAAGAGAAAAAAATCATACTAGAAATAGTAGAGGAGTTCCACGACACCTACCCTGAAAATACAATTTTCAAACAAAATATTAAAGCAGAAGAAGTAATTAGAGAGGGCGACACCGTAATTTTAAATGTATCTAAAGGAAAAGAAATTATAGTTCCTAATTTCTATGAATATTCAAGAGAAAAAGCGTCTGTACTAGCTTCTCAACTTGGTATAATGACAATTGTTGACGATAAGTATTCAAGCTCTAACGAGGGTAATCTTATATATCAATCTGTTGAGGCAGGCAGTTTGTATACTGACCAAATCATTGAGCTTACTTATTCATTAGGCAACAGCTTTACAGTTCCTTCTTTTGTTGGGCAAAACCTAGATTCAGTTTACGCTTGGATAGACCCACTTAACGAATTAGGCGCTAGCCTTAGAATATCAGTACAGTATACAAGCTCTGAGTTAAGCGGCGGAACTATTTTAACTCAAGATAAAGAATCTACAAAAATTGGAATTTCTGCAACCATTAACTTAGTAGTCTCTAAGGGCGATGTAGTGTATGTTCCTGACTTGGTTCAAGACGCTGGTTCAACATATGCTAATATAATGACTAGAGAGAAAGCCATGGCTATATGCAATGAATTGCAACTAGTACCTATTTTTATAGCAGAGAATTCAGAGGGAAGATTACAAGGTGAAGTGTGGTACCAAAGTTTGGAGCCTGGTTACGAGACACAACAAGGAACTGAAATACAAATCAAATACGTTCCTGTTAACAATGTACAAACTGTACCAGATTTTTATGGAATGACAAAAGATGATATTATAAATAAAGGTTACGACAAATTATTCTCTATAAGTTTTACAGACGGAGAATATGTAGAAAACATGGAAGGCAAAATAGTATCACAATCAGTAAACTCTGGCTCTACCGTAGCTTTAGGGTCTTCGGTTATACTATCATATGGCAGCGACAAGATAGAAATTCCTACTACATCTGACCCATCACCTGATGCGAGTAATCCTATTACAGATGGAACAGCCGATGGATCACCAAATGAAGCTACTGGTATAGAATAAGCTGTTTTAATTAGTGTAGCTTATTTTTAACTATACATGTTATATTCTTAAATATGCGATAAAAACACCTAAAACTTTTTGTTTTAGGTGTTTTGTTGTGCTATAAGAAATTGACCTTGATTTGTGAAACTGCAAGAAATTTTCAGATATTGAACGCTATAGAAAATAAGCTTGAAAAACTAACAAAATACATATCAAAGCTATTTACTAGCCTGTTTACTTAATTAGATAGCGAAAACAACTCGCTCAGTTCTTTTTTTGACTCTTCTGTAATTGTGTGCATTGGCATTCTGCATCCGTTACATTCTATACCATCTCTTTTTTCAAGAACATATTTTATTCCTTGATTTACACCTGCCCTAATAAGTGCACAAATAATTTCATTCATGTATATTTGCTTTTCTCTTGCCTGTGCAACTTCTCCTGCTTCAAAAAGCTCTGTAATAGTTTTAACTAAAGGGAAAATAATATTAAAAGTAGAACCTATTGCTCCATCTGCTCCTATAGCTAAACCGCTAACTGTTACTTCATCGTGTCCATTAAAAATAATAATATCTTTGTCTACGGTTTTATATTGCTGTAGGTCAAACAGATTCATAGAGGTATGTTTTACTCCTATTATTTTAGGGTTTTTATAAAGCTCTTTTAATTCTCCAGTAGTAAGAGAGCTTCCTGTTAAGGTTGGAATATTGTATAGTACCATTGGTAAATCTACTTCTTCTACAATCTTGTCGTAATGATTTTTAATCTCTGCCGATGAATACTTATAATAAAAAGGAGTAACTGCTGAAATTGCGTCAGCATTATGAAGTTTTGCATGCTTGCCTAACTCTATAGCCTCTTTTGTGCTTGTGCTACCTATATGAACTATAGTTTTTATTCTACCAGCTGTTTTTGCTAAAATAAATTCCATTATCTCTTTTCTTTCTTCTCGGCTAAGTAAAAAACACTCACCTGTACTACCTGTAATGTAAAAACCATGCACTCCCTCAGCTATTTGTTGTTCAACAAGCTTGCCTAATGCATCATAATTCACCTTATCGTCTTTAGTATAAGGTGTTATTAAAGCTGTGTATATACCTTTAAAATCTTTCATATTCATCATTCTTTCTTTTTTATTGTTAACTATTTCCGTCTAAATTCGGAGACATTCCGCCTATGTCTTCTCTATACATAGAAGCTCCAATAATATGGCACTTTTCTTCTGTTCCTCGTATATAGTCTACTATATAAATCATTCCATCATCAAACTGTACCCAACCTGTGTAGGGTCATTGCTTATGTCGTAACGCAATATTGCCATAATAAGTTTCACCTCTTTATTTTCATTGTTCTACTTTATTTAAACTCATAAAGTCAACTCATATATCTCTAGCTACTTACTTGATTACACTTCACTTACTTGTACTTTACAAGCAAGTGAAGTGTGTATACTATAATTTCATATACTTATTGTCTTCTAGCTTAATCGCCAATTAATAGCCAATCAAGTGGGAATTTAACAAACCTTTGTGTAAGCTGTTTCCCCTCATACAATAAACCAATTTGACCGTCAGGAAGTTCTGTCATGCAACTATACGAGAACTCTCCCGGTTCAATTTGTCTTTTTGCTATCCAAGTTTCTGTATTATCAAGGCTTATTTTCACAGTACCGTTTACACGTTTGTCTTCTTTTTCTGGATTTGAGAATAGGTGATATACCTTACCATCTCGCTCTATTCTTAATAAGTTCGTTTGGCATTTTGGGTCGACTAAATCTCGGCTTTGCCTTACATTAACCCATGTCTCACCTCCATCAAAGCTATCTGCAATTGCAGTAGTTTTGTATAAAAAGTTCCGCATAAATATTCTTAAATTGCCATCGCCAATTTCAATAATTTTCGATTCACTCATCGATACTCTAAAATCGTCGCAATACCTTGCAGTGATGGTTTTACCCTCAAATTCTCTGTTGTCATTTACTGGTGTGCCCATATGCCAAGTTTCGCCTTTATTATCTGAATACATCGACACAGGAGAGGTAACCCTTTTCGCATCTATACTTGAAAAATAAATTGAGTAAATCAGTCTGCCTTTATACTTACCATTCTTTATTTTAATTCCGTTGCTAGGTCCAGCACAAATACCCCTCATCCACTCTTTTTTTATTTCAGGGTTAAGCTCGCGAGGTTCGCTCCAAGTTTTACCGTCATCAGTACTTTTAATAATATGTAAATAAGCTGTGTTAAGAACAGAGAAAACTCTGTCTGCACCATGGCAAACACTGCCACAACACTCACCGTTTTTATACAATTTTTCATAAGCATCAATACTGTAACCTGTATCATTGCCGTCACCGTCTACAATGCTTTTATTTTTTTCTACAAAAAACTTTGTTCCGTCTTTAGCAAACAATATTTTTCTACCCTTATCATCAAAACCTGTTCCTCCAACCGAGGTAGCATTACCTACACCACTTGGGGCATGGCAATAAATCATCCACACTGTATCGGTTTCATCGTCGTATAAAAGTGAGCCGTCAATTGCTCCTGCACCGTCTGCTATTCCCTTTCCACCAAAATCATGCGTAATTAAAATGTCACTCCATGTTTTACCACTATCATTGCTAGTTCTAATTCCCCTCATAATATGATTTGGGGTATCTCCAACAGCATCATAACGAACATCGCAAGTAGCTATTGTAACGCCTGATTTAGTGGTAATGATTAATGGAATACGATAATTTTCACACCCTGCAAGACCTTTGTAAAACAAGTCTAACTTCTCAAGCTTTACATCTTCTTTAGTAGTAATTATTTCAACTGGCTCTTCTGTATTCCAAGCCTTGAATTCTAAAATATCTCCACTAAAGTGGTTATCATATTCATCTCGAACTACACCTCTACCAATTGTTACATCTTCAACATAACGGTAGTCACAATAAGGGTACAAAGTTTCATCACGCATTATTTCAACACCGTCAAGATATACCGTTATACCGCTCTTTCCGGCACGAAATTGAACAAAATGTTCTTTGCCGTTACTACAAGCTTCTTTTGCAGTCCAAGCTATATTTCTGCGATTTTTCATAACACCTACAGTTAAATATGACCTCTCTATATTTATGTAAAAGTCTGGGTCACGCCTAAATTTATAGTATATACCAATCAGTGTCATGTACTTATATATCTCGTTGGTTTTAAATTTAATATCAAGACTTAACTCGTCGCCAACAACAAATTTATCAAAATGTTGTGTTATATTAATATATTTAGATTTTCCATCAAATTTGGTAGGCTCTGCTAAACAATAAAACATTCTTATTACCTTCCTTTTGTTGTAAATAGTAGAAAACTGAAATTTAGCTATTTTATAAGTAAATTAACTTGAAATCACTAGCAGCTCTTGAGTGAAAAAACCACATCTATCAAAATTTTTTCACTTTTTATCTATTATGTTTTTTAAGTTAACTAACAATAAACCCTCCAAGCCCCTCATTTTCCACTTATAATTTTAACTTCTATCGTCTAAATTCGGAGACATTCCGCCTATGTCTTCTCTATACATAGAAGCTCCAATAATATGGCACTTTGCTTCTGTTCCTCTAATATAGTCTACAATATAAATCATACCATCATCAAATTGTACCCAACCTGTGTAACCTAAATCAGCCTCATCGTTTTGGTCGTAGTTAAGTGGCATTATTCTAACCCATTGGCGCTCTTTTGTGTTACTAAGAACAGTTTCTTTATCTGTAATTGCTATAAAAGTATTTTGAGTCCATGTACCAAACCAACCACGTTTTGCACCTTGCTTGTACCTATAGCTTATCATTACTTCTCCAGTGTCTAAAAAACCTGAAACAGGTCTATGGCAGCAAGCTAATGGAATTGTGTATAGCTCTCCCCAAGTAAGTCCACCGTCAGTAGATTTAGCACAATAACACTCATAACCCATCGAAGAATTCTCGCGCATAAAAGCTACTAGTTCATTGTCGTTTACTTCTAAAATAGAAACCTCACACAAGTTCAAGTTCTCATCTTTACCTATAACTATAGGTCCATTCCAACTCTCGCCTTTATCGTCTGAGTACCACATGCGCTGTTGTAAATTCTTATGCCCGTCAATATTGCCTAAATGGCAACTAATAATCCAACGGCCAGATTTTAACTCTAATAGCTTATCAGGCACTATGCCAACCATACCAGTATTTATCTCCTCACTCCAGCTTTCACCTTCGTCAGAGCTATACCACATGTAAATATTTTTACACCTTTCGCCATCTATTGTTTCTGTTTTGTTGCAAAGTGCTATTAATCTTCCGTCCCTTATTTGTGTAATTCTCGGACAATCCCAAAAGACTGAAGCATCTTCAGAGTGTGTTGCCTCAGTTAAATACTTTTTCTTTGTCCAAGTTTTACCTCTATCTGTGCTTTCACAAAAAGCAATTCTTGAATATGTTCTTAGTCCGTGATGCGTGCATTCGCAAAACATGCATATTAATTTATTTGTTTTTGTTAGCAACAAATCAGGCCAAGCCTCATAAACATTAGGGTCATTGCTTACGTCATATCTCATTATTGCCATTATTTATACCACCTTTTTATATCAATGTTATACAGTACTTGATATTTTAATCTAAACTATTAAAGATGCACCTTAGCCATTAATAGTCATTCAACTTGAAAAACTAACAGAAATTAAACGAAAAATCGCATAGGCTAAAACTTTTTTCTCTTTATTCTGTAGTGTTTTGTAAGTTTAGTAACTATATTATTTATTTCCACTTAAAATCCATTCAAGTGGAAATTTAACAAACTTTTGAGTAAGTTGCTTACCCTCATACAACAAACCTATTTGCCCGTCAGGAAGCTCTGTCATACAGCTATATGAAAATTCACCAGGGTCAATTCTTCTTTTAGCTATCCAAGTTTTAGTGTTGTCTACACTCACTTTTACAGTTCCATTTACTCGTTTATTATCTTTCTCTGGGTTTGAGAATAAATGATAAACCTTTCCGTCTCGCTCAACCCTTAAAACATTTGTTTGGCAAATAGGGTCTATTAAATCTTCTGTTGGGTTTACATTTGTCCAAGTTTGACCTCCGTCATAACTGTCTGCATATGCAGTGGTTTTAAACACTTGGTTTCTAATAAAAATTCTTAGTTTTCCATCTTCAATTTCAAATATTTTAGACTCACCCATTGATGCACGAGTATCATCTAAAAATCTTTGATTTAATACTCTTCCGTCAAACTCTCTATCATGATTAACAGAGTCACCTAAAGTCCAAGTTTCTCCCTTATCGTCAGAATACATTGCCACAGGAGAAGAAAGCCTAAGTGAATCTACACTTGAGAAATAAAGCGAGAAAACTAATCTTCCTTTATATTTGCCATGTTTAATTTTAATGCCATTACTAGGTCCTGCTCCTAAAAACCTCATCCACTCTTTTTTTAGAGTTGGGTTTAAATCGAATGGGTCGGTCCAAGTTTTACCGTTGTCAGTGCTTTTTATTATTTGTAAAAACGATGTATTTAATATTGTAAACTTTCTATCTATTCCGTGGCATACACTTCCACAGCATTCTCCATCTTTATATAGCCTGTTGTAAATATCTATACTGTAACCTGTATCAGCACCTTTTGCGTCAACTACTCTATAATCTTCTTCTACAAAAAACTTTTCACCATCTTTTGCAAATAATATCTTTCTACCTAATCTGTCGTAACCTGACCCAGCTTCAGAAGCAACATTGCCTATACCATTAGGAGTATGACAAAAAATCATCCACACAGTATCGGTTTCATCGTCATACAACAAAGACCCGTCCATAGCAGCTGCACCGTCGTAAATACCTACACCACCATAATCATGAGTCAATTGAATATCGCTCCATGTCTCTCCGCTGTCACTGCTAGTTCTAACACCTCTCATTATATGATTAGGGTTATCTCCAACCGCATCATAGCGGGCGTCAACAGTAGCTATTGTTACACCTGATTTAGTGGTAGTTATTAAAGGAATTCGGTAGTTTTCGCAACCTCCTAAACCTTTATAGAACAAATCAATTGTCTTAAGCTTGTCGTCATTTTTATTAGTTAATTCTTGTACTGGCTCATAAGTGTCCCAAATTTTAAACTCTAATATCTCACCGTCAAAATAGTTATCAAACTCATCTTGAGTTATTCCTCTGCCAATTGTAACATCTTCATTATATTCATCTTCACAATATGATGAAAAAGCCTCGTCACATACCAAAACGCCGTCTAAATAAACTAATATACCTTTTTCACAACCTCTAAATTGAACGAAATGTTCTTGTCCATTACAACAAGCCACTTCAGAAGAGAAAGATATGTTGCGACCGTTTTGCATAGTTCCTATTGTTAAATACCCTCTCTCTATATTTATATAGAAGTCTGGTTGACGCCTAAACTTATAGTACATTGATATAAATGTCATGTACTTATATATCTCTGTGCTTTTAAATTTTATATCTATACTTAATACTTTCCCTTTAAATCTGTAAGAGTCTTTTGTTAAGTCAATATATGTAGATTTTCCATCAAACTTAGTGGGTTTTGCTAGATTATAAAACATTTTAATACCTTCCTTTTATTATGTTCAATTTAAAAAGAGGAGCAATATTTTAATAATAAATTATTTAAATAATACTCCTCTTTTATCAAATTAATAATACAATAAACTAATATACCATGCTTTAGCCTAAAACAGCTTGTAAAGCTTCTGTATAAACTGCAACATAATCTTGTCTTCCAGCTTGGTCAAGTTTGTCTTGATATTCTTGCCAATCTGCATCTATGTCAAGTACACCAGTTATAAATTTGGCTTCATACTCTGTAATAACAGCAGTTAAATCTGCAGCAATTGTAGATATAGTAGCAGATTGCTCTGCATTTAGCGGCAAACTCTCCCAAATGGTTTCTGTAATATAAGGTTTATAGTTCTCAGAACCCTCTAATGATGTCCAGTAAGTTTCTCCACCTTTAAAAGTTTGGTCTGTAGCTAAACTTGGGTTTCCGCCGCCGCCGCCAAGAGAAAACATATATGTAGCCTCTGCAAGTGATAAACCATCTGGATTTTTAACCAATAGGTCTGTTAATTGTGTATTTCCATCTTCGTCATAATAGAACGATACATCTTCATCACCTAGGAAGTATCTTGTCGCTCCTTCTTCGGTATAGAAGTAGTTTGCCCATCCTAATAATGCTTCAGGGTTAGCACATTCTTTAGTCAATAACATACCTGACCTTGTACCAATAGAACCATTTACTACATTCCATACATTTTCACCATCATAACCTGCTGGTGGAACTTCTGATGCAATATATTTATCTATATTGTTTTCATCTGCAACCGTAGTCCATAATGAGTGACAAGCTGCGTCTCCTGTTAACAATAATGTAGACATAAGTGCGGCATAGTCAGAGCCAAAGAAGCCAGAACCTATAACTCCTGATTCATAAAAATCTTTTACTAATTCAAGAACACCTTTTGCGTCTTCAGAACCGCGCCAAAAGCGAGTTGTTAAACCGCTTGGGTCTGACGGATCAGCGTCAATCCAACCGTTAGAAACACCGCGATTAAATAAACCAAAAGCACTACCAAACATTCTAAAAGCATCGTCCATATGTCTTACTGGAAGAGTCACTTGGCCTTCTTCTGCTACTGCAGCCATAGCATTAAGTGTATCAACCATTTCTTCAAGTGTGGTAGGGGCTGTGTCCATACCAACTGAGTCTAGCCAATCTGTATGCCAGAATATTTTAGAAATTGTAATACCTTCTGAGTCATAAATATAAGGTAAACCCCAAATTCCATCTCCCAAGCGCATATAATCCATGAGGTCATTTTCCATAAAATAGTTATATACGTCAGGTGCAGAAGTTTCTAAAAGTGGCTCTATGTTAATAATTGATCCACCTTGAGCATATTGCATTATATCAGCATTTGATATGCCTGAAGTTTTAAAGAAAGCATCTGGAAGATCTTCGCCCGCTATTTTAATATTGGCTTTTTCTTTGTAGTCTGTTCTAGCTACGAACTCCCATTCGATTTCAATATTTGTGAGCTCTTGGTATTCTGCATAAAATGGAATTTCATTTGGATCATTCCATAACGCAACACCAGAAGGAAAAGCAAAACCCATAAATAATTTGAAAGTCTCTTTTTCTGCCAACATTGGATATCCGGCTTCATTCATAACTAACGAAGGTGTTGTTTCTTCTTCATCTGTTTCTGTGCCTGTGTCTGTGTCTGTGTCGCCTGATGTTGTATTGCCTGTTTCTCCTGAATCAGTAGCACCACCATCATCACCACTTTGTGTACAACCTGTTGTAGCAGCAGACACCACTAGCATTGCTAATATCAAAGATAAAAGTCTTTTTTTCATAATGTCCTCCTAAATAAATTAATTTATCCTTTAATTGCCCCTATCATTACGCCTTTTGCAAAGTATTTTTGTGCGAATGGGTAGAGACACATTATTGGTAGTGTAGATACAATAATTAATGCGTATTTGAGCGACTCTGCCAAAATTAGCTGTTCGGCAGCACTCGAGGTAGCACCAACAGTTGTATCGCCTATTTCCACTTGCGAGGTAACCAAAATATCACGCAAGATGAGCGCCAATGGTTTTAAGTTTTGGTCTGTTAAGTAAATCAATGCAGTAAAGTAATCGTTCCAGTGAACAACACCATAGAAAACAACCATAACTGCAATAATTGGTTTTGACAAAGGTAAAACCACTGTAAACAAGGTTTTAGTTGCTCCGCAACCATCAATATACGCCGCTTCTTCTAACTCTGCAGGTATATTCGTGAAGAAAGTTCTCATCAATATTGTATTGTATACGCTTACTAACCCTGGAATTATCATTACTAATGGAGAGTTTATCATTCCTAAATTTTTATAGATTAAATATGTAGGAATTAAACCACCATTAAAGAACATTGTAAACGTTAGCATAATTGTAATAATATTTCTTCCTGCAAAATCTTTTTTAGATAGCGGATAAGAGATTGCTATTGTTGATATAACATTTAAACAAGTAGCTACAAATGTATAAATTATAGTATTCCTGTAACTTGTCATAACTCTTGTGTCTGATAAAACATTTACATATGCTTTAAAGTGCACACCCTTAGGCAAAAACAATACTTCGCCCTTTATAACTTGTGTTGAGTCACTTATTGATGCAATAACTACAAACCACAGTGGATAGATAATTACTGCTAGTAAGAGTACCATTAAAATAACATTACATATGTCAAATATTTGGTCTCCCTTACTTTTTCTAATCAAATTGCTCTTTTTAGTATAGCTCATAAGAATCCCCTTTCGAAACAAAATATCTCAATTTATTAGAACAAGCTAGTTTCTCCTACTTTTCTACTTATACCATTAACAGTTAGCAGTAATATACAATTAATAACCGAGTTAAATAAACCTACAGCTGCCGAGAAACTAAACGAGGTCTCTAGTATTCCTTTTCTATAAACCAGAGTAGAAATAACGTCAGAAGATTCTAAATTTAGACCATTTTGAAGTAGATATACTTTTTCAAACCCAACGCTCATTATGCTACCACTATTAAGAATTAACAACAATATAGCCGTTGGCATTAGACATGGAAGAGTAATTCTAAAAATCTTTTGAATTTTTGAAGCTCCGTCAATTGAAGCCGCTTCATACATTTGTGGGTCAATACCAGTAAGGGCTGCCATATAAACAATTGTGTTCCATCCTAAGCTTTGCCATATTCCAGACCATACATAAATGGATTTAAAGTATTGTGGTATTGTTAAAAACTCTACTGGTTCACCACCAAAAAGCTCTATAAATATGTTTAAAATACCGCCATCTACTCTTAAAAACATTGTAATCATACCACATAGTACAACAACCGAGATGAAGTGAGGTAAATATGTAACTGTTTGAACAAATCTTTTAAATTTTGAAGAGGTCAATTCATTCATTAAGATTGCCAAAATTATAGGTAGCGGAAAACCTACCGCAAGTGCATAAAGGCTAATTCCTAATGTGTTTGTAATTGTCCTTTCAAAATGAATTGAATTGAAAAAATCTAGAAAATGTTTAAATCCTACCCACTCACTGCCCCATATTCCAAGACCAGGATTATAATTTTTGAATGCAATTATAACGCCATACATTGGCCAAAATACAAAAAGGGCAAAATAAATTAATACAGGTGATATTAATATGTATAACCCCCAATACTTTTTAAAAGACTTTTGAAAATACGCCCACCCTTTTGTTGATTTAGCTTGCATCATAACACTACCTTTCAAAGTTTATTTTGTGCTATCTCGCACAATGACCTTCGGTGTAACCATATATATATCCTTAAGTAT
>CAYJEZ010000006.1:0-2872 GCA_964369215.1 uncultured Eubacteriales bacterium | reverse complement strand
ATTAAAAGCTTGCACGCATATACTCCCATGTCAAAAAATTTGAAGTCTACCGAGGTAAGATTGCAATAAGGATTATTACATATAAATGAATTGTCAAACCCAGCCAAGGATATTTCAGACGGTATATCATAACCTTGCTTCATTAAATATGTATATGCTGTATATGCCATTTTATCATCACTACATATAATCGCATCTAAATTTGGATTTTTTTGTAATAAGTAATCTAATCCCTTTAATTTATCTGTTTCTTCGCCTTTATCATTAACCAAATATATTAAATCCGAGTTATAACTAATTCCAGCTTCTGCCAAACCGTTAACATAACCTTGTATTCTCTCTCTTGTTATACTACAAACAGGGTAAGATATGAACGCAATTTTTTCGCACCCCCTGCTAAGCAAGTATTTAGTTAACATATTCGCTCCGCAAAAATTGTTAAGAAGCACTGATGGTACTTGCATATCTACCGGTATGCTATTACATAAAACAAAAGGAATACCTGAATTTGTTAATGCATTTAGCCAATCGCTTTTGTAGCTATTCATAATTGTCGGAACTATTACAATTCCTCTTAACTTTGCCTTAATAAAATTCTCGACATGCTGACCAAAGCTAAGCTGAGAATTCTCAGTTGTTGAAATTGTTATATATAAGCCTTGTTTTCTTGCTTCTTCTTCAATTCCTTTAACTATTTGTGGATAACCATTGTAATTCATATTGGGAACGATTACACCTAAATAGTTAGAAGATTCTTCTTTATCATTTTTTTCTACTACAAAGGTTCCTTTGCCTTTTGTTGATGATAAGTACCCTTTAGATATTAATTGTGCTATCGCTTTATCAATTGTAGTTCTGGTTACACTAAACTCTTCAATTAATGCGCTTCGTGTTGGAAAGATACTATCTGTATCCATATCTTTTATACGATTCAACAGTTTCTCTTCAATCTCCTCATATAAATACTTCTTTTTTTTCTTCATATGCAAATAATATCTCCTTTCGAAAGCAAACTACATCTTCTCACCTACATTAAATGTAACACATTACTATATATATTATTTTATTATAGTTTTGTTTATTATATATAATAAAAAAATTGCACATCGTTGGTAAATACTATATAATTTAACTTATGAACTAAGATTAACACTAATTTATTAAAATGTCAACTATATTTGCGGTCTAATTTTCATTTTTTGCACGATTTGTAGAATTTGACTGTTTTGTAGCTTTTTTTCACTAAAATTGTTTTAACTTGCCTAAAAAAACAATTGATTTTTTTAGGCAAAAGTAGCAAATTTAGTTATAAAAACAATAACAATTACCAATAATAGAGAAAAACACTATTAATCCATATAATCTTTTAAGCTATTGGTAAGCATAATAGCTAAAAAACTTGACCGCTTTATTGCGGTCAAGTTTTAAAAATACACTCTAATATTTTTTGTATTCATGATAAATTTAGCACAATATAGAACAATGTAAAAAAATATAGCCAAACTAATAAAAAAGCAGGTTGCGTATGATCCAAAAATCAAAGAATTTTCTAAAGATTCAGGAAAACACGCAACCTACAAAAATTTGTATATTTCTGCTATTTCGTCACGATACTTTATCGTATTGCACTATTTTCTTTAAAATGCAATAGCTATAATTAATTTTTATTATTTTTACATATTTCTTCTATACACTCTGAAGCGGTTTTTACAGAATTTATAGCCGATGTGCCATCAAACAAATCTATATATTCTGCTTTTATCTCCCCTCCCTCTACTACATCAACAAATGTATCAAATTCTCGTATCATGTTTTTTGCTATGTACGCTACAGGCTTTCTTCTTGGGTTTCCGTATATAATGCCTGCATCTTCTTTTTTAAATATTCCTAAAAGAGAGTTTTGGCATTCAATATCATTAAAAAATGGAAATTCTTCAGTTGAGTCGTCTGACCTTATAGTTACTTTTGCTTTAGCAAAATCTAAAACAGCACCTTTTTTAGTTCCGTTTACCCTTATAAAATGATTTGGAATTCTAAAAGCAGAGCCATATTGAAGAGTAGCAAACGCGCCAGTAGGAAACGACAAAGTTATTAATGCAACATCATCTTCGTCTGCAAAGCCCTCTTCATTATGTGCAAGGTTTCCGCCTACTGCATACACCTTGTTGGGCATGCCTATTAGCCACTGTACAATATCTATCTCATGTATATGATGAAAAAGATGTCCGCCTGATTTCTCTTGCATTTTTTTCCAACTTGTCATAGGTTTTGGGGTCTCCCAGCCTGTTCTCTCTACATGAATATTTATTATGTCACCCATTTCTCCGCTATCTATCATATTTTTTATCATTACTATTCCATCATAGAAGTGCATAATATGTCCTATCATTAATATTACGCCTTCTTTCTTGCAAACTTCTACCATTTTTTTTGCATGCTCATAATTAAGTGCGAATGGTTTTTCACAATAAATATGTTTTTTTGCTTTAGCACACATTAACACGTGCTCGTAGTGTAAATAATTTGGCGAGACAACTATCACTGCATCAATCTCATCATCATTAATGATGTCATCTATACAGTGTGTGTATTTGCAGCCTAATTCTTTAGCTAATATCTCACTTGTTTGCCCAGGGCTGAACACAATAGCTAACTCGCATCTATCGCTCTCATGAATTGCTCGAGCAAACTCTGAACCAAAATGTCCTGTACCTATTACCGCATATTTTTTCATTGTAATAACCCTTTCTTCACTTAAATTAATTATAAGAAAACAAAATATAGTAAATTAACTTAGAAAACACTACAGAAATAAAATGGAAAAGCTTTAGTCTATGTGCTTTTACGCTTTATTTGTGTTAGTTTTTCTTGT
>CAYJEZ010000005.1:0-39771 GCA_964369215.1 uncultured Eubacteriales bacterium | reverse complement strand
TTCGCATTATTTATATAATCTCTATAAGAAAAAGCATTTCAATTAATTATATAGTTAAGCATTGCATGCTCTTTACCATCTTTAATATAAACTCTTGGTACCCTAGCACCTATATCGCAAACTACTTCATAATTAATAGTACCACGTATATTAGCTATCTCTTCTGCTGTAATTTCTTCATAGCCGTCTTTGCCAATAACAGTAACAATATCTCCTATTTTTACGCCTTGTATATCGCCTAAATTTATAACAAGTTGGTCCATGCAAACTCTACCTAAAATTTCACATCTTGTTCCTTTAACAAGCAAATTTGCTCCATTTGCTAAAATTCTTGTAAAACCATCTGCATAACCTATAGGGACAGTAGCAACTAGCATATCTTTATCAGCTTTATATTCTCTGCCGTAGCTAACATATGAACCAGCTTTTATTTTTTTTACATGCGACACTACCGATTTTAAAGACAAAGCGGGTTTAATATTAAATTTATTTCTAATTTTGTCTGACGGAATCAATCCGTATAAAATTATCCCAGCTCTTATCATATCAAAGTGAGATGTCGGAAAATCTTCAATAGCTGCGCTGTTAGCACAATGAACATACTTAAATTTAACTTCTTTCAACTCTTTAAGTACAATATTAAATTTTGCAAGTTGCCCTAAAGTAAAGGTGTCTTCTCCCTCATCTGCACTGGAAAGATGGCTGAAAATACCTTCTATTTCTAAATTTTTTAAAGAACAAACCTCTTTTATTTCTTTAATAGTTTCATAATCTTCATCAGGGTTTTGATAATAAAAACCTAACCTGTTCATCCCTGTGTCTACCTTTATATGAACACTAATCTTAACCCCTTGCTTTTCACACTCTAAAGATAACTCTTTAGCATATTTTAACGAGTAAACGCACTGTGATATATTGTTTTGAGATAAGACAGATACATCAGTAACTGGTGCATAGCCAAATATTAGTATAGGTAGATTAATATTTGCTTTTCTAAGTTGCAAAGCCTCATCAATATTCGAAACGCCAAAGAAAGATGCCCCCAACTTCTCGTATATTTTAGCAATCTCTACTGCCCCATGCCCGTAGGCATCTGCTTTAATTACACAACAAATTTTAGAATTAGTATTTTTTTTAATTTCGTTAAAATTATGCTCAATACAGTTTAAGTCAACCTCTACCCACGTACGTCTTTGTAGATTTTGCATTTGTATCAGTCCTTATAAATATTTAATAAACTTACCTATGTAATTATATTCAAACCACTACAAAATCATAACAAATCGCTTCTCACAAAACTCGCAAATATAGTCAAGCAATGGTTTAACTTATATCTTATGGTAGATTTTTCAAGTGGTTTGAATACATATGAAAGCAAGGCATTAAATATTGGGTAATATAGTGTTTAATAGTTTTATAAGTCTTTCAGCAGAGCTTTCTGAAAAAGTTTTAAAGTCAACGGTATCGCTATCATATGCATTGTCTGAGATGCTTCTTATTCCAACAAAACTAACATCGTTTAAAAAGCAAGTTTGGCAAATAGCTGCACTTTCCATCTCGCATGCCAGTGCGTCAAATTTTTCATTTATACTTAGAGATAACTCAGGGTCTGCAACAAACTTATCACCTGTAGCTATAACTCCTTTAAAAACCTTACCCTCATAAACATTTTCAGCAGCATTAAAAATAATATCACTGTAGTTTTTATCGCAAGGCATATTAATAAAATTGCCTTTATTCGTGAAAATTGTAGCTAAAGGGTCTCCGGTAGCGGTGGTGTCGAAATCATATTGTACGCAAGATGTTCCAATAACAAGGTCTCCTATTTTAATATCTTTGGCAAGCCCGCCTGCTATACCTGAATTTATAATTAGTTCTGGTGAAAACCTAAATATCATGCTTTGTGTGCAAACAGCCGCATTAACTTTTCCAACACCACATTTTGCTACTACTACTTCTTTTCCGTAAAGTGTTCCTACATAAAATTTCGTAGCAGATATTTCGGTCACTTCATTGATTTGCATCTCTGCAGTAATTCCGTCTACCTCTATATCCATGGCCCCTATAATGCCTATCATAAATAATTCTCCTTGTCTTTCTATATAATTCTTTTTTTACCCATTTTACTTTTTACAAAAGCACTAAAATCGTCTTGCTCAGCAAATGTGAATTTACGTTTATCTACATAGTAGCAGTTGTTTTCACCCATATATATAAAGAAATAATCTCCATGGTCACGAAAATCTGTTATTTGAAAATATGGATAAAATTCAGCGAACTGTAAACCAGATACAGAAAATTCTCTCTCATAAAATCTGTAATGGGCTTTTTTTGTACGGTATTTACTATGAGTTTTTCTCATAACTTTAGATATAACATAACTAGCGCTACCTAATTTGTAAACACAATATATAAAAGCTGCTACTATAAGTAATATCCATAATAGCTCTATTTCAACAAAAAAGCTGGCTATTAAAGAGAATAATGTTAAAACTGTAGGAGCTACTGCAGCTATTGGACGCTGTAAGTACGCCTTATACACACTATATTTTCTAATTAACTCATCATCTAAATCTGTAAAATTTTCAAAAACTAGCTCGCCTTGTGGGTTTTCAATCTCAGGTCTTTTAACCCTATACTGTGATATTTGCTCAGCTAATGCCTTAATGTCCTTTTTTCTTCTCTTGTTGAGTCTTGATAAGTAAATAAAAAATCCAATTATTGCAATTAATGCAATAGCAAACGCCGCCAATGCAATTCTTGCTTGCATTATTTCTTCATCTGTTAATACATCTGGTTCGTTAATAGTTCCAAATCTTACGGTGTCAGTTAACTCTTGCAAATAATCGTCTACACTTTGTGGTATTGGCTCTGTACTATTATGGCTAAATGTTACTGTGTATCCGTTTAGCAATGTGAAGTAAGTTAGCTCATAAGCCACATATTGTCCGTCTACCGTAGTTAAGTCTACATTTGTTTCAGAGCGAATAAACGGAATTTGTTCGTGCTCATAAACAGAAGAAACAGTTAATGCACCTTCTTCGTCTACTGTTAACTTCTCGTCGATAAATGCTTGTATCTCTTCATCTGTCATATGTGCTAAACTAAAGTAGGATGCAGTGGTATCAGTCTCATTTTTATTAACCAAAACATTTATATTGCCATTGTCGTAAGAAAAATGAGCTAAAACATTAAGTTCTTGGTAAATCGATTTGTACTCCGGAGGATTTTCAAGCCCTGCTTCTTCCCAAGTTGGGTCATTGTCAGGAGTATCAAAGGTAAAAATATAAGTCCCCTCGGGCAAAGTAAGCTTTAAGTCAAGCTGTAATATTTCATAAGTAGTGGTCGTGTCAACATATGTCGCAAAAACATTAAAACTTAAGAGAATGCTAATACATACTGTAACAACAGTATATTTAATTAATTTATGCATGTTATAAATCCTTTCTAAAATCACACTTTCTCACGATTATATCACAGTTTAACACCACATAACAAGTAAAATTTATTTTTTTCAATTAAATTTCATAATAATTTTGATTTTTTAATATTTTTATGATAAAATAATAGGCAAAACAATAATATATTTTTTAAACTAACCTCATAATATATAATAAACAGAAGAAACAACAAATTTATTTTTTATTATGAAAGGGCTGATATAAGCTATGAAAAATATATTAAAAACAAGTGATTTTTTTGACTTATCAAAAAGCATTTCAGGTACATGCTTAAGTGAGTACGAATATCCTTGGCAAATAATAAATGATATAAATAAAATAATTATTAAAATATCAAAAACTTTGAACCCAAATGTTTACGAACAGAAAAACGATTATGTTTACATAGCTAAAAGCGCTCGAATTTGCCCTAATATATACATAGACGGCCCTTGTATTATCGGAGAAAACACTCAAATAAGGCCGGGCTCGTTTATAAGAGGAAATGTTATTGTAGGTGATAACTGTGTTATAGGCAATTCTACTGAGCTAAAAAACTCTTTGCTTTTCAACAGCGTTCAAGTTCCACATTATAATTATGTAGGAGACTCAGTTATAGGGTATAAAGCCCATTTAGGTGCAGGCGCAATAACATCGAATGTAAAGCAAGATAAGTCTCCAATATCAATTAAGCTTGAAGAAAATAACTCTATTGCAACAGGCTTAAGGAAACTCGGCGCAATAATTGGAGATTTTGCAGAAATTGGTTGTAACAGCGTATTAAACCCTGGTACACTTATAGGTAAACACTCTAGGATTTATCCATTGTGTTCAGTACGAGGATTTGTAAAGCCATATTGCATATTCAAAAAATATGGAGATATTATTCATATAAAAGATTAATAACACCTTAAAGAAGTAATAAAATAAAGAAAAAAATGGAGACCATATGTTAGATATTGCAAATTTTAATTTTTTAGAGCAATTTATGCTATTATTTAGAATAATAACGTCGATAACAGCTTTATTTATAATTTGGGCTTGTTTTTTCTCTTTTTCAAAAGGATTGAGAAAAAACAAACCTGTTCTTATGCTAGTAGATAAAAAGAATACACTAAATTACCCTATTTTGAATTGGGAAAACTCTATAGGCAGAAGCCGAACATGTGACATTGTATTAAGCGACCCAAGTGTCTCGCGAGACCATGCAGTTATTTTAAGAAGAGACGAGGGTTGGTTTATTTGCGACTCAGGTTCAAAAACTGGAGTTTTCGTTAACTCTAAAGAAATTAGCGAAAGAAAACTGGTTAATATCGGAGACACAGTTCAAATAGGCTCTTCAAAGCTCACTTTAATAAATGCACAAGAAGCACAGAGCACAAAAAAACGTATAACTAAAACAAAAGCTTTTATGTCTTCGTTTATGCTTATGTTTTTAACCTCCTGTGTTCATTTATCTTTATCTATTCAAATAGCATTCGGTACAGGAGAATTCAAAGCTTATTCGCTTATTATTTTTGTAGCACTGTTCCTCTCTGGTTGGGGATTTTACTTTACTTCTCTGAAAGTTCTTAATCGAAAAACCTTTGAAGTAGAAAATATAGCCTTTTTGTTATCTGGCATAGGAATATGCTTAATATCAGGACATAGCTTAGACTTTTTTATAACTCAATTTGCAGGTATGCTAGTAGGCATGGGACTTTTTATTTTTCTAATTGCTTTTATGTCAAATGTCGATACAGCTACAAAATGGTATTTTTTATTTGTTATAGCTACGTTCGCTGTTTTTGCAGCAAACTTTTTATTTGGAACTGAGATAAACGGAGCAAAAAACTGGATTTATATCGGTGACATTAGTATTCAACCCTCTGAGCTTATTAAAATATTGTTTGTACTTGTTGGTACCTCTACACTTGATAAACTTCAAACAAAAAAGAATATTGGAGCTTTTATTGGTTTTACTGTAATTTGCATGGGTTTTTTATTCTTAATGAGAGACTTTGGAACTTCTGCTGTGTTTTTTGCAGGTTTTTTAGTAATAGCATTTATGCGTTCAGGCAGTATAAGAACCATTGCACTTATTTTAACCGTTGCAGTACTTGGAGTTGTTATGATATTATATTTTAGACCTTATGTAGCAGACAGGTTTGCAGGTTGGGGAAACATTTGGGAGCATATTAACGACAGCCTTGGTTACCAACAAACAAGAACTCTAACTTATATTGCTAGTGGCGGCTTGTTTGGTATTGGTTTAGGCAATGGCTATCTTCATTTTATAGCTGCTGGTGAAAGCGACTTGGTTTTTGGCATGCTATGTGAAGAATTAGGTTTAATAATGGGCATAGCTGTTGTATTTGCATTTGTAGTGTTACTTTTAATGGCAAATGCAGACGCCAAAAAAAGTCGCTCTGCCTATTACTCTATAGCTGCTTGTGCCTCTATCGGAATTCTAGTTTTTCAGTCTTGTCTTAACATTTTCGGCGCTACTGACATTTTTCCTTTAACTGGAGTAACTTTGCCTTTTATTAGCGCAGGTGGTACAAGCATGATTTCTGTTTGGGGTATGGTAGCCTTTATTAAAGCCGCAGACGAAAGGACTTATGCTTTAAAAAAACTAAGTAAAAGAAAAGAAAGAAAGGTGGCAAAATGAAAACAATAGGATTTCGCTCATTCTCACTCTTCCTTGCTTTAGCTATCTTAGTAGGGGGCATGGCATTGCTAGTTTTCAGGGTGTATACCAACGGTGCTCAATGGATAAACATGCCATATAACGGACACATTTACGCAGAAGACGCAAGTTTAGAGTTGGGACAAGTTACCGATAGAAATGGCATTGTGCTATCATATTCTGACAATGGAGAAAGATTTTACAGCGACAACGAATTAATTAAGCTGTCTACACTTCATACAGTCGGTGACAGCCAAGCATATATTGGAACAGGTGTGCAAAGCACTATGCTTGACACACTCAGCGGATATAATTTTATTACTGGCCTTAATGACACCTTAACAAATGATAGTAAAGATATAAGCCTTACAATTGATGCAAATTTGAATGCGGTTGCCTATAGCGCTATGAATAATAAAAAAGGAGCAGTACTGCTTTACAACTATAAAACAGGCGAAATATTGTGTAAGGTTAGCGCACCTACATTTGACCCATTAAATGTACCTACAGATATTGACAGCAACCCAATTTACAGTGGAGCTTATGTAGATAACACTATCTCTTCTACTTATACTCCCGGCTCAATTTACAAACTTGTTACAGCCGCTGCTGTTATTGAGAATATTCCTGACTGGCAAAACCTCACTTACAATTGTACTGAGAGGGTAATTATCAACGACGGAGCAGTTATTTGTAGAGATAATCACGGTACACAAAACTTGCAACAAGCTTTAGGTAACTCATGTAATATTTATTTTGCTCAAGTTTCTCAAAATTTAGGAGCGAACACTTTACAAGAAATGTCAGAGAAAATGGGCTTTAATAATAGTTTATTGTTCGATGATTTTACTACAGCTAAAAGCACAGTTAATCTATTAAGTGCAAACCCTTTAGAGCTTGCCTGGGCTAGCGTGGGTCAACATACTGTGTTAGCAAATCCTATGCATATGTTAACATTGGCAGGCGCAATAGCAAATGGTGGTACAGCGGTTGTTCCTAAACTATTACTAAGTGAAGAGAGCAAAACCATTTCGTTTATTGACGAAAGTACTGCTTTTGCACTAGACGAGCTTATGCGAAGTACTGTTAGAGACTATTATGGCGACTATCGCTTTTCAGGCTTTCAGTTAAGTGCAAAAACCGGAACTGCTGAAGTAGGCGAAAATAAAGAGCCAAACAGTTGGATGATGGGTTATTCACAAGACGATAATAGCCCATACGCCTTCGCTGTTGTAATAGAAGAGGGAAACTCTGGTATTGATGACGCTGGCGATGTAGTTGCCGAGCTTTTCGCATATTTAAGTAAAATGTAATAAAGGGGTAAAAAAATGCAACCAAATTCTTCAGAAAGAAATAAAACTCGCGGGTTAGAACGGATGTTTGACTTTCAAGGCAACTACCGCATAGCTATTTTTAATGTACTGGCAATTGCAGGTATTATAGTTTACACATCTATGATGTTTGTAGGGTATATTGGTAACTCAACGCCTATGGTTATAACTCTTAACATGTATTGCATTCTTATGGCTTGCATTTTTTTGTATTTTGTAAATACTCGAAAAAACTATAAACCATATTGCATAATTATTATCTTAATAATTTTCGTAATAATATTTCCTATAATGTTTTTTTTGAGCAACGGATATGACGGTGGAGTACCAACATTATTTATTTTTGCGATTCTTTTCACTATTTTTATGCTAGACGGTAAATCTGTTATCGTTTTAATGAGCGTAGAGTTTGCAGTTTATATCTCTTGTATGATACTAGCCTATTATTACCCAGAGCTAGTAACATACACAGGAGATGCAACTAGTATTTTCTTCGATAAATTTACAAGTTTTTTTATGGTTACATTTATGCTTGCTATAATAATGTGGTTGTTTATTCTTATTTATAACAGGCAAAATGACGATTTAAAACTTGCAAACTTTAATGCGTCGGCTGCCAATAGAGCAAAAAGCTCTTTTATAGCTAACATGAGCCACGAAATAAGAACACCTATTCACATTATTTTAAGTGTTAATGAGATGATTACCAGAGATTCTTACTCAGATAAAATTAAAGAGCATTCAAAAAAAATTAATGATGCAGGTGAAATGCTTCGCTCTTTAGTTGACAATATTCTTGACGTATCAAAAATTGAAGCAGGAAAAACAGAAATTATTAATGAGGCGTATAAATCTGAATCGCTTATCGACTCTGTTATTCTTACAGGAGAAACTTGGAGCCAAAGAAAAAACCTTAAATTTATTGTAAATGTAAACGAAGGTATTCCAAGTACTTTAAAAGGCGATATAGTTCACATAAGGCAAGTAGCAAATAACATACTTAGCAATGCTGTAAAGTACACCGAAGTGGGTCAAATTGTTCTTTCAATTTATGTTGAAGACTCAATAAGAAAAAATGAAGTTATTTTATGTATAAGAGTACAAGACACTGGTATTGGTATAAAAGAAGAAGACATGCCTGTATTGTTTGATGTTTTCTCTCGTGTTAACTTATCAACAGGAAGATATATTGAGGGCACTGGTTTAGGCTTGTCTATTGCTAAAGAGCTTATGGAGCTTATGGGTGGTGATATTAGTGTAGAAAGTGAATTTAGAAAAGGTAGTGTTTTTACAATAAAGTTACCACAAACAATAATAGAAGAGCAAATTGAAGATTATGAAGTGGCTAAAAAATCTACTTTTGTCGCTCCTGAAGGCAAAATACTGGTAGTAGATGATAACGAAGAAAACTTAAAGGCAATATGCCTTTTGCTTGAAAGAACTAGCCTTAAAATAGATACGGCTCTGTCGGGCAGAGAAGCGCTTGCGTTATGCAACAAAAATGATTATCATGTTATTTTGTTAGATTATATGATGCCTGACATGGATGGATTAGAAACGTTAAGAGAGCTAATTAAAATAAAAGATTTTAGAACTCCAATGGTAGCTATTACCGCAAACGCTGTATCTAATACCGAAAGATATCTATTAAACCATGGCTTTAGGGCATATATATCAAAACCCATACGCTGGCAAGTGTTAGAAAAAATACTTATTAAATACTTGCCATCTGACTTAATTACAATCTTAGACGTCAAAGAAACAAATAGTATAAGTAAAGAAACGATAGAGCTTTATAGAAAAAAACTTGTTGACATAAATGTAGCATTAGACTACTTTAGTGGAGATGTAGAGCATTATGTTAACAGAATTAAATTGTTTATCGACTTCTACCCTACAGAAATTCAAGACTTTAATGATGTTTTAAGCAACTTTGACTATAATAGCTTAAAGTTCTTAACTCATTCTCTAAAAGCCAAAAGTAAAAATATAGGCTTATTATCACTTGCCGAAGCCTGCCAAAACGCAGAAGACCTATGTACACGAGAGCAATTTGAAGAAGTTAAAGCTTACATGCCTTATATTTTTCATCTGT
Source organism: uncultured Eubacteriales bacterium (assembly GCA_964369215.1). Taxonomy (GTDB): domain Bacteria; phylum Bacillota; class Clostridia; order Oscillospirales; family Acutalibacteraceae; genus SIG603. The sequence continues at coordinate 30,237 of CAYJEZ010000005.1, read as the reverse complement.
GGACAAAAGGTATAGAAGCTATAAAAAAACTTTACAACGACTTATCAAAACAAGATGATAGCAATGATAAGCAAGCATCATCTAACGACAAAACTCAAATATTGAACGAGCTACCTGCAATGCTAAAAGAATTGCGAAGGAAACCAGCACTTGACAACTTAAAAATAATAATAGACAATGAAGAAGATGAAACAAAAAAACAACTTTTAATTGATATATATGCAGAGATTAATTTTGTAAGATTTGAAAAAGCTTGCGAACTTTTGGAAGAATATAATAAAATAAATTAATTGGCTTTGTTTCTAACAAAAATAAATTTTTAATCATTTTAAATTGACAGTTCGAATAAATAAAGGAGAGGTAATAATGGATTATAAATACAGAATTTTGGTTGTAGACGATGACCCCGCAATGCTTGTATCTGCTGAAGATTTTTTAAGCGATAATTATATTGTTAGCCTTGCAAGGTCAGGTGACGAAGCGCTAACATTCTTAAGACAAGGTAGTGATGTTGATGTTATATTGCTCGACATAATGATGCCGGACATGGATGGATATGAAACATTTGCGAATATTAGAAAAATATCAAAATATGTCAATACTCCTATAATATTCTTGTCTGCATCTGCAGATAGTGAATCAGAAATAAGAGGTCTTGAAATAGGAGCTAGCGATTATTTATCGAAACCTTTTAACAAAGATGTTTTACTAGCAAGAATTATTTTAAGAATAAAAACAGCAAATAGGCTCGACGAAGTTAGGCTATCTGAGCTGGCTAAAAAGTTGTCAGATACCGAAACTCAAGCCTTAAGACTTATTGCGCTAGGTTACGGCAATGAAGAAATAGGAACAAAGCTTGGCTATAGTTATGGCTATGTAAAGCAAGTTGTATCAAGAATTTTAAAGAAATTAGACATGAATTCAAGAAGAGATATTAAGAATTATTTTGAAAATTAACTTAAATTTACATTTATTGTATGTCAAATTAATGTCTGGCTATATTTACCTGTTTTGTAAGCAAATATTCGCTTTAATTATTAGTGGTTTGACTATATACTTCTACCTGGTAAATGAATAAAGATTGTTAATATTGCTAATACTGTTGTTAACACTTTATTCAACAAAAAAGTTTATAATTATTGTATAATGATATAGCAAATAAATAACAAACACACATATTTTTTAAATACAAGGAAGGGATATATGAATAAATTTAAATATTGGCTTAACAATACTGCCATACAAAAAAAGTTCATTCCTTTACAATGTTTTATTATAATAAGTGTTATTTTTATCAGTTTATTCTCATTTTTTTCTGTCACCGTTGTAAATATTTCATCAGAAAATATTATTGATGACAACGTTAGAGATAAAGAGCAACTTAGTGCTATAATAAGAAACATGTATGTTTGTCGTGTTTTAGGACGTGATATTTTATTACAAGAAGATGAAACTGTAAGAAATGAGCTTTATCAAGAATATATTAAAGCTTTTGATGATTTAGACTTTAAAATGGACGAATTTGCAAAAATATTAAGCGGCGAACAACTAACAGAGTTTGAAAGAATTATTGAAGAAAAAAACGTATATAAAGAAAGCATGATACTCTCTGCCGACATACGAATGAGAGGTGGAGCTTATGAAGACGCATTGTTTGCACTGCAAGTCGTTACCCCTATTGCAAATGAATTTTTTGGAAGTATAGACGATTACTCAAACCAAGAGGAAATATTACTAAACGAAGCGTTGGACAGAAACGATCAACTAGTACTAACCATATTAATTTCTGGTGCAGTAGTAGCAGTTTCGTTAATCGTTTCTGTTATTTTATTTATTAAGTTTTTCGCCAATAATATGAGCTCTAGTTTAATTAAACTAGAAAAATCTATGTCTAAAATTGCTGAGACTGGCAATATGAAAATAGAAATATCTAGCGAGCTTTATACAAATGACGAGATTGGACGAATTGCAAGCGTTGCAAATAAAATGAAATCCATGCTGCTTGAATACTCATTTAACGACACTCTTACAGGTGGCCTTAACACTAAGGCTTACCATGAAGAACTTGCCGACTTATTTGCTATTGATACTGAAAATAAAGATATTTGGTGTGTTATTGCCGACATGAATAACTTAAAGCTTATCAACGATTTTTTAGGACATATGGAGGGAGATAATGCTATAAGAAACTCATATTATGCCTTAAATCAAAACTTTAAGCAGTACGGAAAAACCTTTCGTGTAGGAGGCGACGAGTTTGTATCATTAGTTTCTGGTTGTTCAAAAGAAGTATTAGAGAAAGTAATTAACGATATTGTAAACCAAATAGAAAAAGCTAATACAAATACAGACTATAAGTTTTCTCTTGCTTTTGGATACGACCATTTTACCGGTAAAACTATTGATGATTATAATGAGTTTTTTAAAACAGTAGATAAAAAAATGTATGCCGATAAATTGGCAAGTAAACAATCAAGAATTAATGCTAGAGCGATAAATCCTTTAATAAAGGAGTAACTCTATTTTTATAGTTTAAAAATTTTTGCTAACACTTAGCCACTAGGAACTAATCCGAACTCGTTTTTAAAGTGGTGTGTGGGCTTTCTAACTTCGTCAAAGCCTTTTGAAAGAATTGAGCCTTACTGCAAGGCTTTTCCTTGTTATAAAAACCTAGATATTACATTAAGACAAATTTATACAAAAATAGTAGGGGCAACCAGTGTAACCGCCCGAAAACTTAGGAAATTCCTTTGAATTCGGGTTATCATATGGTATAGCCCCTACTTTTTTATTATATTTTGACAGCAAATTAGATTAATGCCATAGCAAAGATTGTTAAATTAGAGCTTATTCGTATTTATTTCTATTCTTGTATATATCTCTTTGTTTTGTATTAATATCAAACCTTACTATATGTCCCCATTTGTCATAAATATTATGCGACAAACCCCATTTCATTCCGTCTAATGGGTCTTTTATTGGTTCGTCGTGCCTAAATGGTCCTGAGGCTTCTGGGCCCGCCTTTATAACAGACATAATCTCAAAATTAATTCCGTCCTCAGCAAATTGTAAAGTGTTTTTTTCAACACCATCTGTTCTTAAAAATGCTGCTATTCCGTCTTTATATTTCCAAAGGCAGGTCTCGTGTCCACTGTTTGTAACTGGATTATATTCACTTCTTACATAAGGACCTTGAATATTATCAGCAATTGCTACTCCCCACTTTGTCTCTCTTCCACCCATATACATCTCTTCACCCATTCTCTCCCCTTTATAGTACAGGTAAAACTTATCTTTATAATGGAAAAGTAGCGGGTCGTGAACTTTGTGGCTATCAAAACTACCTTTTTCTTTTACTAAAAACCTGTTATCTTCCTTTGTGTCCCACTCACCATCTCTTGTAGGCTCTAATATAGGTGCACTTGATTTAGTAAATAAGCCCTCAGGAGTATCTGAGCAAGCTATAGCAATGCACTCAAAACTTCTGTTAACATACGGATGTTTTACCGTTTGGTAAACTAAATAGTATTTCCCCTCATGTTTCATAATTTCAGGCGTAAAAACACTTCTGTCGTCGTAACTTCCCTCTTCTCCTCTTTTAACTGCAACTCCTACCTCTTGCCACGTATAACCATCAACTGATTTCGCGCACCATATTTCAGAGTAATCCCAAGGAAAGACTTTCGCATCTAAGTCACCAGTATTAAACCCTACATGTGGGCCATAAGATTTTGTGAAATACATGTAGTAAATATCGCCTACTTTTATAACACTGCTAGGGTCTCTTCTGTGAACTCCCTCTTCTCGCTCTAGTCCTTTAATTTCACACTCGTCAAAATCACAAAACCAACTTGATGATTGAAAGTAATTTCTCTCTTCTGCTCTAATTGTTGCTGCACTTTTTTTCATACTATCTCCTCCTAAAACTTTTTCGGCACTGTTAATTTAAAGTGAAAAAAATTAACTTTAAATTAGGAAAAAACTAATTTATAAATTTCACATTAACTTAACAAAACCATTCTTTTATATGTCTTCTTACTTTTCTTTACTATATCGTTAATTTTAACAAGTTTTTTGACTTTAGTCAACTCAAATCTCTCTGCTCACTTATTTTTTATGTGCTTTATTTTGAATTTTCTTATCTATATTTTTTTGCTAACCATTAAATACTAACATACTCAGTCACAAGCAAAAAAAACACACGATTTAATTTTATTGTGTTTAACTGTTTTGCAGAAAATAGGACTGATAGATGGCTTTTGGTTCACATGTTAACAAAATTTCACTTAAAAAGTAAGTTATTAAGTACAATTAATAACCATAAAACTTTCATAGCATCTATATTCTACTCAAAGGCTTTATTAATTCAAAAAAATGTTGAAAATAACGAAAAACTATGATATAATAGCTATGCGAATAGTATAATGTTCTATAAATATATTTATAGTTAAATATATACATATTAACACAATAATAAGTGAATATGGAGTGATGAAACAATATGAAAAAAACTGTGCTTGTAATTTTCGGCGGAGAGTCTTCGGAGTACGAAGTTTCTTTAATGAGCTCTTCGTTTATATTCGATAATATTGACACAGAAAAATATGATGTTATAGCCTTAGGAATTACAAAAGAAGGAAAATGGCTTTTATATAATGGAGATACTCAAAGCATTAAAGATGGAACTTGGGTAAATAACAATGAAAACGTTAGTGCATTCTTATCTCCTGATAAAAATACATCTGGTGTAGTTGCATTATACCCAGATAAAACAGAGATAATAAAAGTAGATGTAATATGGCCTATGCTACATGGAAAAAATGGAGAAGACGGCACATTGCAAGGTCTTTTTAAGCTAAGTGGTATTCCTTACATCGGTTGCGATACTACTTCTTCTGCTGTATGTATGGATAAAGCAATGGCACATTCTCTTTTAAATGCAGTTAATATAAAACAAACAAACTACCTATGGTTTTACCATGACAGTTATGTTCAAAACCCTGATGCTGTAATCAATAAAGTGTGCGCAAGGCTTAACTTTCCGCTATTTGTAAAGCCTGCAAACGCTGGCTCTTCAGTAGGTGTAAGTAAGGTCGTAAACGCTGACCAACTTAACGATGCTATTGAAGTAGCCGCTAAAGAAGATGTTAAAATTCTTGTCGAAGAGGGCATTGTAGGCAAAGAGATAGAATGTGCTGTACTAGGTGGACGTGACGCTGCAGCCTCTCCTGTTGGTGAGATTTGTGCAGCTGCAGAATTTTACGATTATGACGATAAATATAAAAATGGTGTTTCTAAAAACTTTATTCCTGCAAGAATTGACGATGAAGTAGCAGAAATAATAAGAAAAACTGCTATAAGAGCATATAAAACATTAGGTTGTGCAGGACTTTCAAGAGTTGACTTTTTTGTTACAAATGATAATGAAATATACTTAAACGAGATTAACACTTTACCGGGTTTTACAGAAATTAGTATGTATCCTAAACTTTGGCTTTCTACAGGCGTAAGCAAGTCTGAGCTTATTGATAAATTAATCGATACAGCATATAACAGGTATGAGCTATAACGCTAATTTTTCCCATTAAATAATAAAAGTAATTTTTGAAAGGAAAAGCTTAATGGATAACAGACCAATAGGAGTTTTTGATTCAGGATTAGGTGGCTTAACGGCTGTAAGAGAACTTGTTAAATGTTTGCCTCAAGAGAACATTGTATATTTTGGAGATACTGGAAGAGTACCGTACGGAACAAAAAGCCGTGACACTATATGTAAATATACAAAACAAGACTTAGCATTTCTTTTAAGTAAAGATGTAAAAATAATAGTAGCCGCATGTGGAACTGTGAGTTCTAATGCAAAGCATGTTCTGCAAGAGCTTGATATACCCTTTTTAACAATAGTTGAACCCAGCGTGTCAGCAGCAATAGCTGCAAGTAAAAATAAAAAAGTCGGTGTTATAGCAACCTCAGCCACAATAAACAGCAGAGTATTTGAGAGAGAATTGAAAAGCATAGACAACACAGTTGAAGTCTACTCAAAAGCGTGTCCTCTACTTGTCAGCCTAGTAGAGAGCGGATTTATTGAACGAGACGACCAAGTAACAAAACTTGTATTAGAGAGATATTTAGAAGGTTTTAAACTAAATGGTATTGACACCTTAATTCTTGGTTGTACTCATTACCCCATACTAAAACATGCTATAGCCGACGTGATAGGAAGTGATGTAAAACTTATTAACAGTGGTGCAGAAACCGCTAAGCAATGCCTAAGCATACTCAAAGAGCTTGGTTCTCTATCTTCTCAAAATAATTCAGAAAGTAATTTTTACGTTAGCGACAGTGTTCAAGATTTTAACATGATTGCTAAAATATGTTTAGGAGATGATATTGGAGAAAGAGTAACGAAGATTGATATTGAAAAGTTTTAGCTTAACTTTTAGAAAGGATGAGCGAATATGTCAAAAGAAGAGAGCAGTAGAGATAATTTCCTTATTTCTATTTCAGGAAAGCAAATTTTTGACGGGGAAGAGATTAACACAAAGGTTGATACATTAGGAACTTATGTAATAAAGGACGACGCACGATTTATCACATATAAAGAGTATAGCGACAATGGCTCTAAAACTTCAATTTTAAAAATTGAAAACGACAATACATTAACAATGAGCAAAATAGGCTCTAAAACAAAGATGATTTTAGAGAAAGAAAAAAGGTATTCTTGCCTTTATGATGTTGGTTTTGCACAACTTAGCATGGGAGTTTTCACAAGCAAGTTTGATAGCAACTTAACAGAAAACGGCGGAAATTTAAAAGTTCATTACACACTTGATTTTAACTCTGCACTAGCTAGTGAGAATGAGTTATTTATAGAGGTAAAACCCACTCACTAATTATGATATTAATCTCTAATAAAGTGAGAGGTAGGTTTGTATCACTTATTTGAGTATTAATATAAAGATTTTGAAAGGATGACACTTTAATGTCTAAAATAATTGCAAAGGCTACAGAAAGTTTAAAAACAACTATTATTAATGCAGTTAAATCTGCAATGGAGAAAAATTTATTACCCGAGTCGGAAATCCCTAACTTTACTATAGAGACCCCAGCTGACAGAAATCATGGTGACTATGCTACTAACGTGGCAATGGTAGGTGCAAGAGTTTTTCGAAACTCGCCACAAAAAATAGCTAGTATTATAGTAAACGAAATTGATATACAAAATACTTATATTAAAAAATGTGAGATTGCTGGGCCGGGCTTTATTAACTTTTTTATGAATAGTGAGTTGAGCTTTGAAATTATTAATGACATAGTTGAAAGCCTTCATAATTACGGAAAAAGCGACTTTTTTAAAGGAAAAAAAGTACTGGTTGAGTTTGTATCTGCAAATCCAACAGGCCCTATGCACATAGGCAATGCAAGAAATGGTGCGATAGGAGACTGCCTAAGTGCTGTATTCTCAAGTGCTGGTTACGAGGTAGCAAGGGAGTTTTATGTAAACGATGCCGGTAACCAAATAGAGAAGTTTGCAACCTCGTTAGAGATAAGGTATTTACAAATTTATACCCCTGATGTAGTTATGCCAGAGGATGCTTACCACGGAGAAGACATTACTAACCACGCTCAAAACTTTGCCGAGATATATGGCGATAAATTTGTGAGCGAGAGCGACAAGGTGCGCAGAAAAGCACTTGTAGACTACGCTTTGCCTTTGAATATTCAAGCACTTGAGAATGACTTGATGAAGTACAGAATTAAATACGACCGTTGGTTTAAAGAGAGTACACTGCATAATAACGGTGCTGTAGAAAAAGTTATAGAACTTATGAAAGAAAAAGGCTGTACGTACGAGGCAGAAGGTGCTTTATGGTTTAAGGCAAGTGACTTTGGTTGCGACAAAGATATTGTACTTGTGCGTGCCAATGGCATACCAACTTATATAGTGCCCGACATTGCCTACCACTACGACAAACTAGTTACAAGGGGTTACGATAAAGCTATTGATGTATTAGGAGCAGACCACCATGGATATGTTATAAGAATGAAAGCCGCCCTTACAGCACTTGGTATTGATGCTGGCAGGCTTGATGCTTTAGTTTACCAAATGGTAAGGCTTGTTAAAGGAGGCGAAGCTATAAAATTATCTAAAAGAAGCGGAAAAGCTATCACTTTATCTACGCTTCTTGACGAAGTACCTATCGACTCTGTACGTTTCTTCTTTAATTTAAGAGAGCCAAACTCTCACTTTGACTTTGATTTAGATTTAGCCATAAGCGAGGATTCTCAAAACCCTGTATATTATGTTCAATACGCGCATGCAAGAATTTGTTCTATTTTAAAAACCTTAAAAGAAGAGGCAACAGAGCTTGACATCTCCAAAGCAGACTTCAATTTAGCAACATCAAGCGAGGAGGTTGAACTAATTTGGTACTTGTCTCAGCTTACAGACGAAATAGTTCTATCTGCTAAAGAGTATGACCCTGCCAGAATTACAAGATATGTGCATAAATTAGCTACATTGTTCCATAAATTCTATAATGCTTGCCGCGTTAAAGGCGAAGAAGAGGGACTAATGCAAGCAAGGTTAGCAATTTGTGTCTCTACTAAAATAGTAATTAAAAACATTTTAGATATGTTTAAGATAACTGTTCCTGAAACTATGTAATTAACTGTTCGACGCAAAATAGGCTATGTGAAATTGCCAAAATTCCGCATAGCCTATTTATTTTTGGGTAATATTAAATTTTCTTTAAATCGCAAAAGTAATAAGCATGCTATTATTTTGCCAAATTTATTAGATAGAACCTCATTTTGAGTAGATATAAGCATTATAAGACCTTCCTTTCATTTTAAGGCGATGTTAAGTTAAAATGATGTAACTTTGTTTTGAAGTAAAGTTGTTTTTCTCTTTTCTTTTCCTCCCCGCCTACGGCGGGGAGGAAAAGAAATATAAATGTTATTTTCATATTAACTAAACATTGCCTTTTTAATAATTGTTCTCCGTAATAAATGTAAATAATTTAAGAATATTTTTCTATTAATTCATACAATTAACATACTTGAAATATATTATAAGTTATTAAATGTGTCAATTAACAATAAGTATCTTACTAAAAAAATAAATGAATTTTTGTATTTGAAAGGACTGCCATAAAATGGAAAGAAAAAATCATTTTAAAGAAGACCCTAACAGCTCAAATAAAGTTAATTATGTTCAACTAATTATTATCACACTTATATGCTCTGTATTAATTTATTTTGGAAATCAATATTTTGAATATGATTTTGATGAATCTTTTACGCAAGAGGTAGTCTCAAGCACAGTAGTAGAAATTATCTCTGAAGAGGAATTTGAACTTGCAGAAGATATGATAAGCACCACAGTAACTATGTTAGTAGAAATAACAACTGGAGAACACAAGGGTATGAATGTACAAGCTACTCAATCTATTGACCCTTTTTTACAGACTAACAGAGAAATAAAAGTAGGTGACGAAATACTCATAAGCAACAATTTCGCTGGTGCTACTAGCCTTGAAGAAAAGCAATGGAGTTTTACCGAGGCTAACAGAATTGATGGTATACTTATTCTAGTAGCTATTTTCTTTGCTTTAATATTAATAATAGGCAGAGGTAAAGGCGTTGCGACTATTTTATCTTTGGTATTAATGGGAAGTGCAATTTTTTTAGTATTTATTCCTGCCATTTTGAGTGGTGTAAACATATATGCAGCTACAATTGTAATTACTATATTTATAATTTTTGCTAGCCTTAGCATGTTAAACGGCTTTAACAAAAAGACATTATGTGCTATTGTTGGAAATATCGGAGGAGTGTTAGCCTCAGGTGTTTTAGCATTTTTTGTTAACATTATGCTAAAAATTACTGGCTTAATCGATATAGACTATATTGCATTAACCCTTATTGAGGGCGTAACAATTGACCTAGTAGCCATAGTTTGGGCAGCAATACTAATCGGCTCATTAGGTGCTATTATGGACGTGTCTATGTCTATTTCTTCTGCTATGAATGAGCTGTCGAAAGAAATTACCGATAACTCATATAAAAAATTAATTGTATCTGGCATGAATATTGGTAAAGATATAATTGGCACTATGACAAACACGCTTATTTTAGCATATGTTGGTAGCTCACTTGCTATAATTCTACTAATTTTTACTACAAGAAGAAACTTATTACTACTTTTTAATATGGAACTTATAGTCGTAGAGATAGTACAGGCACTGGTTGGAAGCATTGGAATTCTTTTATGTGTACCTATAACTGTATTTATATGTGCTTTAGTATTTAGAAAAAAACAAGTTGTTATAGAAGAGTAAACTTGAATAAATTAATAACACTGTTTTAATATAAAAAATTTGACTTCGAGATTTTCTTGTAGTATAATAGTTAAGTTAGTTTTATAAATGATGATTTTTGCCTATTTATGTTAGGCTGTTTATATAAAAAAGGGGATGCAAATATTAATGGCAACACAAAGAAGACGGAATGCGCCAAGTTCAAGTGCTCCTTCAAAAAAGAGAAGGCGCCGTAAAAAGAAAAGTTATGTTGGCTTAAAAATATTTTTAACTTTAATAAGTCTAGTCTTTATATTAGTTGGAGTAGGAATGCTTTATGTCTCAAATGTACTAATAGCTGACCTTAACACTAAAACCATATCAAAAGACAAAGAAGAATTAGGAATAGCGTCTGGTGTTATAGAACACCCAGAAATTACTAATATAGCTCTTTTCGGAATAGATGCTCGAGACCCTAATTCATTTACAGGTTTAGCAGATAGTATTATGGTACTTACAATTGATGAAATTCATAATAAAATTAAACTAACTTCAGTTATGAGAGACACCAGAGTATTTTTGGGTACTGACTATTACGCCACTTCTACAAACTATGACAAAATTAATCACTCATATTCATATGGTGGACCTGAGATGACTATCCGTGCACTTAATGCAAACTTCGGTTTCAATATTACTGATTATATTACCGTTAACTTTCATGGTTTGGCAGGCATTATCGATGCCTTTGGTGGTGTAGATATTGTTTTAACTGCTGAAGAAATAGTAGAGGTAAATGCAAACGTAGATGAATTAGTTCGAGAAGGAGCGGGCCCTACTATTGAAGATAGACTACCATTAACAGAAGGTGGTTTAACTCATATGAATGGTTATCAAGCAGTTGCTTACTCTAGAATAAGACGAATTGACTCTAATGGAGATGCTCAAAGAGTTTTAAGGCAACAGGCAGTTCTTACTGCTTTAGCTACAAAAGCTACTGCGGTTTCCCCTTTCGATTACCCTACTATAGTTCAAGGAACTGTAGGCTATTGTGAGACTTCTTTAGATGTAACTAAAATACTTGATATGGCTTCTATTTTAACAAAAGGATTTACTATGGAGACAATGTCTGTTCCTGACGACTTAACAACCACGCCTATTACCAGCGGAACTATGGAACGAGATTTGTGGATGTGGACTTATGATACATTTAAGGCAGGAGAAGAAATTAATAGATTTATTTACGAAGATAAATATGACTTATATGCAACTGGCCAACCAATATCTTAAATTTTTTACACCCAATAATTTAACCGTAGAGATAGCATTTAGCTTTTCTCTACGGTTTTAATTTTTCTAGTTTATCTCGCTTACTTAGACAAACTGAGACTCGTATATTCTTGAATACTCGCCGCCAGATTTAAGCAGTTCATCATGTGTACCTTTTTCTACTATCTCACCTTGCTTTAACACAACAATAACATCTGCATCCATAATGGTAGATAGTCTATGAGCTATAATAAAGCTAGTTTTACCTTTTCTCAAATTTAACATAGCCTCACTAATTCTCTTCTCAGTAGCTGTGTCTACATTAGATGTAGCCTCGTCTAATATAAGCATAGGTGCTTCTTGAATAATAGAGCGAGCTATGGCGACCAACTGCTTTTGCCCTTTTGACATATTTCCTGCATTTTCACTTAAAACTGTTTTATAGCCCATAGGCATAGCAGTTATAATATCGTGTACATTTGCTGATATTGCTGCTTTTTCTACTTTGTTCTGCCCTGCTTCTTCATCGGTATAGGCAATGTTTCCATATACTGTATCATTAAAAATCCAGCTGTTTTGCAGTACTACGCCAAAATTCTCTCTAACTTGTGCCCTAGGAACTGAATTAATATCTACACCATTTATTTTAATTTTACCACTATTAATATCATAAAATCGCATAAGTAAGCTAATAAGTGTCGTTTTGCCTGAGCCTGTCTCACCTACAATAGCAACAGTTTGGCCTTTTTTTATTTCTAGCGAAAAATCTTTAATAATAATTTGCTCACTGTTATATCCAAAACTTACATTCTCAAAACTAATATCTCCCTCAAGTTTTTTATCACTTCTAACAAAAATATCGCTCTCGTTTTCTTCGTCTAAAAGATTAAAAATACGCTCAGAAGCCGCTGCGGCAGACTGCAAATCGCTAACAATGTTAGAGTATTCATTAACTGAGGCAAGAAATCTTCTTGAATATAAAATAAAAGTAGAAATGCTACCAAGGGTTATCATACTGGCTAAGTAAAGTGTAATTCCTACCAAAGCGATAAGGGTTAGTGTTAAATTTGTAAGCATACTCATCATAGGAAACATTGTACTCGCATAATACTCAGCTTTATATTGAGAATCACATGACTTTTTATTAACTCCTGCAAATTCATCACAATAAAATTCTTCTGCACAATACGCCCTTATTGTTTTAGTTCCGCTCACTTTTTCTTCTATATATCTACATAACTCGCCTATAGCTTTAGAGCGAATTCTAAATAAAGGCTTTACAAAATCTATTATATATTTAGAGAAAAAGAACGCACAAGGCAATATTAATAAATAAATCAAGAACAAATATGGGCTTATAGCAAACATAATACCTACAGAACCAACAACACCTATTGTAGAAGTTATGACTTGCATAAAGTCGCCTGTAATTGAAGTTGATACAACACCAATATCATAAGTAAGCCTACTAATTATTTCTCCTGTTTGATATTTTGACAAAGACTGTGCCGAAAGTTTTAAAACCTTGTCTAACACCTCTCCCCTTAATGTATAGGCTACATTTTGACCTATTTTAGAGAACATAAAAGTAGATGAGTAAGTAAGCGCGGCTGACACTATGTACATGCCAAGCATTATTGCTACTAACAAGTAAACCTCGTTTATTGTTGTATCTAAATTACCGTTTCTAACTCCTGCTTCAATAATATCAATTGCATTGCCAGATAAAGCAGGAACTATTATCAGTAAAATATTGTATATAAGCACTGTTGCAATAACTATAGATATATAAATAGGCCTTTTAAACAAATACTTAGCGAGTCTTAGCCATACATTAAATTTAGGTTTTTCTTTGACTTTTTTCTTTTTACTCATTACTCAACCCTCCTGTTTGTATCTTCCACATACTTATGTACTCTGGACATTTTTCAATTAAATCGGCATGCTTGCCTATTGCAACAACACTGCCCTTTTCACTTAAAAGAACAATTTTATCTGAGTCCATAACAGAGGTAATTCTTTGAGCTATTATTATCGTAGTGCAATTCATGTCTTTTGCTATTGCTTTTCTAATAGTTGCGTCTGTATAATAATCTAAAGCACTGCTTGAGTCGTCTAGTATTAAAATTTCAGGCTCTTTAGCTATTGCCCTTGATATTAAAAGCCTTTGCTTTTGGCCACCTGACAAATTTGTTCCGTCACCCAAAATATCGTAATCTAGCCCCTCCTCTTTTTCATCAATAAATTTCTTAAGTGTTGCAGTTTCTAACGCTTTATATACTTCTTCGTCTGTTAAGTCTCTTCCTATTTTAACATTTCCTTTTACAGACTCTGAAAATACACTATCATTTTGCATAACAACACCAAATTTTTTGTGTATCTCACTCTCGTTCAATGTAGCTATGTCTACATTGTCTAAGAATATCCTACCTTTAGCAGGCCTGTAAAAACCTTGCAATAAGCTTATCAATGTACTTTTTCCTGAGCCTGTAGGACCTAATATACCTAAGGTTTGTCCTTTTTCAGCTGTAAAGTCTATGCTCTCTAACACATTATTTCCACTTCCATACTTAAAGCTTACATTATCAAAAACTAAATATGGTCTATTATTATCTGTAGTTTCTTTAAGCTCTTTTACTTTTTCAGGTGGCATGTCCATTATTTGCGCTATTCTATCTCCTGAAGCAATACCTCTTACTATCATTAAAAACAACCTGTTAATAGCAATAAGTGCTCCCGATATCATTGTAAAATAGCTTAAAAATGCAATAATATTTCCTGAGGTAGTTGTTCCGTTTTGTGCCCAATATGCACCAAAACCTATTACTAAAACCAATCCTAAGTTTAGCCATAAGTTTACTAAAGGATTAAGAATTGACATTAGCTTAGATGAGCGAAACTCGCAGTCTCTTAAGTGTGAGCTTACCTCGTCAAATCTTTTAGTCTCTTTCTCTTGTGTGTTAAAACCTTTAACCTCTTTTATTCCCCACACTATATCTCTTGTAACTTTTACAAGGTCGTCATTAGCTACTTGAATATCGCGCTGTAGCATTGTGCCTTTTCTTGTTGTTATGTAAGCAGTAACACCAATAAACGGTAAAGCTAGCAAAAGAATAATGCTAAGTGTGGGGTCTATAGCCAAAGCAAATGCCAAACCGCCTAAAATCAAAATTGGTGCACGTATTCCCATACGAATTGTTACTGCTACTAATTGTTGAATGTGCTGTATGTCGGTTGTAAGCCTTGAAATTGCACTTGAGATTGTTATGTCGTCAAGCTGTTTAATGCTTAAGCTGTATATTTTAGTAAAAACCTCATTTCTTATGTCTTCAACAGCGTTACACGCAACTTTTGACGCTGAACGGTTGGCGAACAAATGCCCTAAAGCCGTTAGAACAGCTATTACCAACATTAAAACAGATAACCAGATTACGCTTTGCATGTCACCTGTCGGAGCAACGTCGTCAATCATGTAGTCGATAATCCAAGGCAAACTCAACTCACCCACTGAGGCTAAGGTTTTTAAAGTAAGCCCTAAAATTGCCAAATACTTCATGCGTTTTAAACATCGTAAAGTCCTAAACAAAATATCTCCTCCTACTCTCTACAAGCAGTGATTAAATATACACTGCAGGTACAAATGTTTCTTATAAACATTCATTACTACTTCTTCTTTTATATATACACTTATTAATTATACTATAATAAAATAGCCAATGCAAGGCATTGCTGATAAAAATATATTGTATTATTATAACAAAATTATTTTATTTATATACGTTTACAAATACATATTAATATGATAATATGTAAAAAACACATTAAAAGTGTAAACGCTTAACCCTTATTCTAAAGTATTAAGCGCAGTATTTTTTAAGAAAATAAAGAGGTGTTATAATGAAGTATTCATTTATGAGTTTCTCAGAGCCACAACTGACATTAAGCGAGTTATTATTAAAAGCAGAAAATTTGGGTTATGACGGTATTGAGCCAAGGGTGTCCTCTTCGCACGCTCACAATATTGAGTTAGGTATTAGTACAGACGAGATAAAAGAAATTAACATGATGGTATCCAATAGTCCTGTTGAGCTTGCTTGCCTTGCTACCGGCATTTGCGTTGCACAAAGTAATACAGACAAGCAAATTGAAGATTTAAAGGTATATATAGAACTTTGTAATAGTTTAAGTATAAAAAGAATGCGCATTTTCGGTGGAGATTTTAGCGATGTAACCAGAGATGAAGCTGTACATAGGGTTGCAACTGCTATTAATAAGACCTTTGACAGCATAGGCAAAACCGATGTAGTAGTTTGTTTTGAAACTCACGACCACTGGTGCGTACCAGAAGATGTATTATCTGTAGTTAAAGCAGTAAACCATAATAATTTTGCTGCTAACTGGGACATAATGCATCCGGTGATGACAAGCAAAACTCCTTGTGATATGGCTCATGCCTTTAATGTTCTTAAAGACTGTATCGCTCACGTACATATTCACGACGGAAGACGTGAAGACAGTAAAATCAAATTTGAAAGAATTGGAAATGGCCTAATAGACCATAAAACTGCAATTACTTCTCTAAAAAGTATAGGTTACACTGGATTTATATCTGGTGAATGGATAAATTTTGATGATAAACTTCATTTAGAGAGTGAAATAAAAACATTAAGAAGACTTGAAAGCGAATAATTTGATAACTAGGCTGCTAAAAAAGCATATTAGATTTCAGCACAAAATTCATCAAATAACAATACACAGCTATAGTTAATTAAGTTAGAAAAAACACCAAAAAACAATTGAAAAAGCTTAAAAATATGCGGTTTTTCATTTGGGAGTTGGTAGTGTTTTCAACTTAATTTACTATATATTGAAAGGATGTATAATAATGAGTATAAAAACAGCTATTTTAGGCTACGGTAGAAACGGTAGCACTATGCACGGAAACGAACTTTTTGACAACAATAATTTTGATGTTACCGCTATATGCGATATAGACGAAAATGCTATGAAAAGAGGTATGGAGCGTTACAACTGTGAGGGCTACAGCGATTATAAAGAAATGCTTGAAAAAGCAAATGTTGAATTTGTTGCTATAGTTACAAAAAGCTATCAACACAGTGCAATGGCTATAGATTGTTTAAATTCTGGCAAGAATGTGCTTGTTACAAAACCTTGGGCTTTAAACAAAACAGAGGCTACAGACATGATACAGGCAGCAAAAAACAGCGGTAAAAAACTTATGCCTTGGCTACCTGCCAGATACGGTTACGACCTTAGCACATTGAAAAGCATATTACAGCAAAACCTTATTGGAGACGTTTTTAGAGTTCAAAGAAGAAACAGTGCATTTAATATAAGAAGTGACTGGCAAGTTGATAAAAGTCAAGGTGGTGGATATCTACTAAACTGGGGTCCACATATAGTTGACCAACCTATGCAACTAATAGGAGCAAAGGCTAAAAGCGTTTATGCAGAAATGGGACATCTGGTTAACTTAGGAGACGCAGAAGATTATTTTCACGCTGTTATTAAAACTGACAAAGGTATTACAATAAATGCTGAGTTTACTTTTGCTCAAAAAGACAACTTTTTTGACTGGGTTATTTGCGGAAATAAAGGAACAATTACTGTAAAGGGTGCAAATATTGAAATTTTTGCAGGTACTTACCCAACTAAAAAAAGCGAGGCATACGGCGAGCCTATTCCATATAGCAAAATAACAGTTGAGGCACCACAAGGGGCTGACTGCTATGGAAATTCTCACACTGTTTATGAGCATATAGCAAAAACTATAAAAGGCGAAGAAGAGTATTTTGTTAACCTTGAGAGCGCATATCATTTAACCGAGGTTTTAGATGCAATCAGAGAGTCTGCTGATAAAAACGAAGTAATAAAACTATAACTAAAACACTTTTTGAAAGGGTTGGACTACTATGTTTAAAATAAGCTGCTTTGCAGACGAAATATCACCTGAGTTTGATAGACAAATTGATTTTATGGTAAAAAACAATATAAAATATCTAGTTGTACGTGGCGTAGAGGGTACAAATGTTATGGACTTAAGTGATGAAGAACTTAAGGCTGTACACATTAAGCTAGAAAAAGCTCGATTAGAAGTAAGTTGTGTCGGTTCACCCGTAGGCAAATCTGATGTATTAGAAGATGACAATGTTTTTATGGGTAGGGTAAAAAGGCTTAAAACTATTTGCAGTATTCTAAAGTGTAATACTGTAAGAATATTCTCTTTTTACAACCCACAAAATATAGAAAACTATGAGGAACTAGTTGTTAAAAAAACTAAATTAATGACAAACTATTGTGAAGAAAATAATATCTTTTTGCTTCATGAAAACGAGGCTAATATATTTGGTGAGTCTAGTGTAAATAGCTTAAAATTACTTGAAATTATTAACTCTCCAAACTACAAAGCAATATTAGACCCTTCAAATTTTGTCGTAGCACATGAAAAACCTTTTGATGAAAGCTACCAACTATTAAAAAACCACATTAGGGAGCTTCATATAAAAGACTCTAAGGGTACTGAGATTGTATATGTTGGCGAGGGAGACGGACAATTTAGAGAAATATTTGATACTATGAGAGATGAAACTATTTTTTTAACTCTAGAGCCTCACTTAACAGTTGCAGACGTTAGTACAGGCTTTACAGGAGAGGATTTATTTTTAGAAGACTTGAATAAACTCAAATATATTTTAAATAGTCTCAACATAAAGTATATTTAATTTTTTACTTCTAAATTGCAATATTAAGCTAAAAATATGTTTAAGTAAACCAATCTTTTATCTTAAAGAATCATGTCTTTTTTAGGCATGATTTTTTAGTCATTAATTTAATAAAAGCTGTATATACTATACTACGTAAGTATGTTGTTTAAACAATATCTACAACTGAAAACAGTAATATAAGTAATTTTTGTATTTATTTATATTTTAAGTATAAATATACGAAAATTAACAAAATATAGAGCAAAAATCATTGACATAAAGCTTAATTGCTACTATAATAAGAGCATTGTAAATACGATAATAAGAAATTCTTTACAAATATATATTTTTAAGGTGGATTAATACGAAATGGCAGAGAAACAAATTTTTTTAACAGAACACGGTAAAATAGCAATAGAAAAAGAACTAGAGCAATTAGTTTCAGTAGGTAGAAAAGAAGCAGCTGAAAAATTAAAAGTTGCTAGGTCATTTGGTGACTTATCTGAAAACAGTGAATATGACGAAGCTAAAAATGACCAAGCTATTTTAGAGGCAAGAATTGCAGACCTAGAGGCAATGCTTTTAATAGCTGTAGTGGTAAGTGAAGATGAACTTGACGGAGAAACTGTTAATGTTGGCTCTGAAGTTAAAGTTGAAATAATTAACCCTAAGGGTGAAAAAACTGAGCGCAATTTAAAAATAGTAGGCTCTAATGAAGCAGAACCTTGGAATAATAAAATTTCTGATGAGTCTGCAGTAGGAAAAGCTCTTTTTTCAAAGAAAAAGGGAGAGTCTGTTGATATTGAAACTCCTGCAGGTATTATGATGTATACTATACTATCAATATCTGTGTAAATAAAGTTTGCTGTTAGCAAGAATGGAGTAAAATACATGAGTGAAAAAGTAGCACAAGAACCTTCTTGTGAGGAATTAAGTGAGATACTTAAAATTAGGCGAGATAAATTAAACGCATTACAAAACCAAGGCGTTAACCCATTTGATATTACAAGCTATGAAGTTACCGACTATACTTTACCTATAGTCGAAAATTTTATTGAGCCTGAAGACGGAAGTCATGATGGTAAATTTGTAAGCATTGCAGGCAGAATTATGAGCCGCAGAGATATGGGCAAAGCAGCTTTTATGGATTTAAGAGACTCTACAGGTAGAATACAACTTTATATAAAAGTTGATGTTTTAGGTGAGGATAAATATAAAACTTTTTTCTCTACAGTTGATATAGGAGATATTGTAGGCGTAAAAGGAAATGTTTTTAAAACTAGAAGAGGCGAGATATCAATCAATGTAAAAGATATTGTTATTTTGTCGAAATCTCTTCTTCCACTACCCGAGAAATACCATGGCTTAAAAGATGTTGACGCAAGATATAGGCAAAGATATGTTGACCTTATTGTAAACCCAGATGTAAAAGAAACATTTAAAAAGAGGTCTCAAATAATTAGTGAAATAAGAAGATTTTTAGATGATAAAGGTTTTATGGAAGTTGAAACCCCTGTTCTTCATAATCAAGCAGGTGGAGCGTCAGCAAGACCTTTTATCACAAACCACAATGCACTTAGCATTGAAATGTATTTGAGAATAGCCTTAGAACTTCATCTAAAAAGATTAATTGTAGGTGGATTTGACAAGGTTTATGAAATAGGCAGAACCTTTAGAAACGAGGGAATGGACGCAACCCATAACCCTGAGTTTACTATGCTTGAGCTTTATGAAGCATATACAGATTTTAACGGCATGATGAATTTAACAGAAGAGCTTATCAAAACCATAGCTAAAAAAGTATGTAAAACAGACCTTATTCCTATGGGTGATGTTGAAATTGACCTTACTAAACCTTTCAATAAGATAAGTATGGTAGATGCAATTAAAGAGCACAGTGGAGTTGACTTTTCACAAATTGCTTCTCTTGATGAAGCAAGAGCATGTGCAAAAGAGCATCATATTGAGTTTGAGGCTCGACATAAAAAGGGTGAGATTATTAATCTTTTCTTCGAACATTATGTTGAAGACAAGCTAGTGCAACCTACATTTATTACAGGCCACCCAACAGACATTTCTCCACTGGCTAAAAAAAGCCAATCTAACCCTGAGTACACAGAAAGATTTGAGCTTTTTATTTTAGGTAAAGAGTATGCTAATGCTTTTAGCGAACTTAATGACCCTATTGACCAAAGAGAAAGATTTGAAGCACAAGCACTTGCTAAAGCAGCCGGAGACGAAGAAGCTTGTGAAGTAGACGAAGACTTCTTAACCGCCTTAGAGTACGCAATGCCTCCGACAGGTGGGCTTGGTATTGGTATTGACAGACTGGTAATGCTTCTCACAAATTCTCATACTATTAGGGATGTACTTTTATTCCCAACCATGAAACCTATAGGCAAGCAATAATTCTCTTAGCTAATTAGGTGAAAGCTTTATAGTTTTATTTAGTAAAGAGGATAGTTTATAGCTGTCCTCTTTTGTTATTTATTCAATACGCTAGAAGTAAGAAAGGTAGTGCAGAATTATGAAAAAATATGTAAGTACAAGAGGAAACCAAAAACCTCTTAGTTTTTGTGAGGCTATAGTTCAAGGAATTGCAGATGACAACGGTCTATTAGTTCCAAACTTTCCTCTACCTATATTAAATTTAGATGAATTAAAGAATTTAAACTACAAAGATTTGGCTACTAAAATATTAGGAGTTTTTGTAGATGATGAAAATTTAAAAAATGTTGAACTAGCTTGTGAAAATGCATATGACAGTGGTTTGTTCTCTAAAGAAGTAGTGCCTGTAAAAAAAATATCAAACTTATATATAGGCGAGCTTTTTCACGGTCCTACAGCCGCATTTAAAGATATGGCGCTTACTATTTTGCCACACCTATTAACATTTTCACTAAAATCTTTAAAGCAAGAAAAAGAGGTTATTATTCTAACTGCTACCTCTGGCGATACTGGCAAGGCAGCTTTAGAAGGATTTAAAGATGTAAAAGGCACACAAATAAAGGTGTTTTATCCACTCGACGGTGTATCTTACATTCAGCAAATGCAAATGATTACACAAGAGGGCAATAATGTTGAAGTTATAGGTATTAACGGCAATTTTGACGACGCTCAAACAGGAGTTAAAGAGGCTTTTTCATCTACACAACTTAGTAAATTATGTGATAAAAATGACATAATTCTCTCATCTGCAAACTCCATAAATATCGGTAGGCTTATTCCGCAAATTGTTTATTATTTCTACACTTATTTCAATCTTTTAAAAACTGGAGAAATGCAACCGACTGAGAAAGTAAATTTTTGTGTTCCTAGTGGTAATTTCGGCAATGCATTGGCAGGTTTTATTTCTAAAAAAATGGGACTACCAATAAATAAAATTATTTGTGCTTCAAATAAAAATAATATTTTAACCGATTTCTTTACAAGTGGTACATATAACGCCAACCGCGAATTTTATAAAACCAATGCACCTGCTATGGACATTTTAGTATCTAGTAATTTAGAGAGGCTCTTATGGTTTATCAGTGACGGAAAAAGAGTTGATGATTATATGAAAAGCTTAAAAGATACTGGTGAATACACAATCAATAAAGACCTTTTTAATAGAATAAGTACCGAGTTTGATGCTGGTACATTAAAAGAAGATGAGGTTATAAACACCATTAAGTCTTGTTACGACGAAACTTCTTATTTATTAGATACTCACACAGCAGTTGGCTATGGTGTTTACCAAAACTACAGGAAAAGAACAAACGACCAAACAAAGACAATACTTCTGTCCACTGCCTCGCCTTATAAATTCCCTGAATCTGTACTGTATGCCCTCACAAAAGAAGAATTAAGTGCTACAGAAGCAATTGATACTTTAAATAGCATAACAAAAATAGAAGTTCCAACCTCTTTGCAAAACATAACCAATAAAGAGATTTTACATAATATCAAAATAGATAAAAACAACATAACTGAATACATTATTAATAAATGCACGCAATAGCTGTAATACCAAGATTTTGTACTGGTTTGACTGTATCGAATTAACTACATTATATTAATGTGGCTTTGTTAAGTTTTATATGAAATTAATCTTTACTTTTCTTTTTAACTTAACAATGCCATTATTGAGAAAAGGAGCATAAAACATGAAAGTAAAAGTTAAAGTACCTGCAACAAGTGCAAATTTAGGTCCAGGCTTTGACGTAGCAGGGCTAGCACTAACTCTATATAACACCTTTACATTTGAACTTACAGACGGCGGTGTTGTAATAGAGGGTTGCCCAGAGCAATTTAGTGGAGAAGACAATCTTACCTACCAGGCTTTTTTAAGAGGAAGTAAGGCTTGTGGACTAGATTTCAAAGGGGTTACTATTTCTTGCAATTCTAATGTTCCTTATACAAGAGGCCTTGGCAGCAGTTCTACTTGTATTGTTGCAGGCATCGTAGGTGCTTTCGCTTTTATGCACAAAAGTGAAGATAGGCAAGAAATTTTAGAACTTGCAACAGAAATTGAAGGTCATCCTGACAACGTTGCCCCTGCAATTTACGGTGGCGTAACAGTGTCTGTTATGAACGAAGGGCAAGTTTCAACCCTTAATATTCCACTTAAAAATGAATATAGATTTGTAGCTTTAATTCCCCCATTTACTCTTTCTACTGCTGAGTCTAGAAGCGTTTTGCCACACGATGTGTCAAGAAAATCTGCCATTGCGAATATTTCTTCATTAAGTTTACTTATTGCTTCTTTAATACATGGACTTGATGAA
This sequence comes from uncultured Eubacteriales bacterium, assembly GCA_964369215.1. GTDB lineage: Bacteria > Bacillota > Clostridia > Oscillospirales > Acutalibacteraceae > SIG603. The sequence goes on along the minus strand of CAYJEZ010000005.1, from coordinate 7,176 downwards.
AACTTAAAACTCGGTTTTAAAGATAAACTGCATCAACCTTTTAGAGGTAACCTAATTAAAGGTTATGATGAAATAATGAAAATACTAAAAGACGACAAAGATGTATTAGGTTGTTATTTATCAGGTGCTGGCCCTACTTTAATGGCATTAATAAAAAATGAAGATATTATGGGTGTAGTAAGAATAAAAGAAGAACTAGGCGATCTTGTAGACGACTGGACGGTTGAAAAGTTGGAACTCGATATCAAAGGTTATACAGCAGACTACGAATAGGATATTTTTTGTAGTAAGTTACAAATTGTATCAATATATTTTATTTTTTGTTCAAATAATTGCACTAATTTAATGATATAATATTACCTATAAATTAGAAAATTTTATTTCTTATAAACAAAGGCATTGTTAATTTGATAAAAAATATCAGTTATTATTCTTTATTCTGTGCTAAAATTTTGGTGTATCCGAGCTTTGTAAGCTTAGATTAAAAGAAAAGTAATATGAGTTTAGAAATTTTTATTACAATTTATTTTCAACTTAACTACGCTACATAGAATTGAGGAGAACTTTTATGGCAAGAGAACGCTATTTATTAGACGAGAGCGAATCTACTATACATGCAAATATTGTAAAGCCTACCACTGTAAAACAAAAGGCAGATAACTGGTGGTTTTATTATAAAAGAGTATTAGCTTGGGGTATTTTTGCAGGGGTGTTGGTTATTAGCTTTATTGCTTCTATAGTTTTTAAAACTCACCCAGACTACTCAATAGCAGTAATGAATGGCTCGCTTGTACCTACACAAGCTTTTGAGATAATGGAGGCACAATTGGCAGAATATGCTGATGACAGAAACGGAGACGGCAAAATTGTTGTCGAAATACTGAATTATGCGCTTGTACAAGACGAAGACGGAAACCCATATGACCCAACTATGATGGAGGCAGCATATGTTAGATTTGCTGGAGATTTAAGCGTAGGTGAAAGTATGATTTGGATTCATGATGAAGTTGGTTATTACGCAATGGGCGAAGAAGTTAACGGCTTGTTTAAAGAGGATTTTTCTGGTGATGAACCTTCAATGATGTCATTAGGAGAAATAGACGCATTTACAAACATTGACTTTTCTGAATATGATGACCCACTTACACCTATCACTCCTGAAGAGTTGAATGAATATTTTAACGGACTAAGGATTTCATTTAGAGAATTAGAAGGAGCTATTGAAAATAAACAAGACTCTATTGAATACCATACTGACTGTGAAGTATTTTTTGATAACCTTTTAAACGGAAATAAAATATCAGAAGGTGCAGAGAACATAGATGTAAATTAGTTAAAATAAGTGTTGCAATAGCACAATAATTATGATATACTAATTTAGTATTTTAATGGATTATTAAGGAGGTTAACTCAATGGGAGCTTTAGAGATAGTTTTCGGAATTATTTTAATATTATTTTCTTTGGCATTAATTGCTGTGGTACTTTTACAAGAAGGACATCAAAAAAATGTAGGCGCAGTTATGGGTGGTGCAGAGACATTTCTTTCAAAAAACAAAGCACGTTCTTTAGATGCAAAACTTTCTAAATTTACTAAATATGTTGCTATAGGCTTTATAGTTGTTCTTGTAACAATTAACGTAATTATGTTTTTTATCTAAGTTTTTGATGTCTATTACATTAAATTTAAAATGGTAGGGCACGACGTCCATATTTAATAGGGTAAGCCTATGCTGTTTCGTCGAAGTCCTATCTTTTTTTATGGAAAGATTTATATGATAAAACAACTAAATAATACTAATGATTTTATTGATTTTAAAGATATTTTCAGCCTAAAAATACATGCTAATTTGTTAGCCTACTATGAGTTCGATAATATTTCAAAATTTTGGGTATCTGATGGTTGTATTTATAACCTTTGGGCAGATAATTTGACAATATCAGGAGAAGTAGATATAGATTTTGTTGATTTTGTTAAGCCAAAAACGATTATGTGTAGCACTATAAATGCATTGAGTCTTAGTCTAATCCCGCTCATTGAGGGTGAAGTAATGTATAAACAAAAATCTGGGCTTAAATGCAATCTTCCTTTTTTGTATGAAAACAACTTTGAAGATATCTATTTAATTTTAAATAGCAGTAAAATGCTACACTCTTACGACGATTTTTTGCTAGACATGTCTCATAAATTACGAAGAGGTCTTGCAAGTTACTCTTTAGTAGATAATAAGGCAGTAGCTCTTAGCTCATATATAGATGATAGTGGTGCAATAATAACCGCTGTAGGAGTATTGCCACAATTTAGAAATAGCGGTTTTGGAACAAAAGCATTAAAAAGCTTAGAGCAAAAGCTACAAGGCAGAGACTTATATCTCTTTAAAGAGAAAAATAAAAATGACAAATTTTATAAAAATAACAATTACACTGTAATAGACAATTGGATTTTAGGAGAAAGATAATAATGCATCAATTTTTTAATATAGATGAACATATTTTATCGTTAGGCGAAAAAGCCGAAAATATGTGTCGGCCGTTTTTTAACAACATAGATAAAGTAACAAGATATAACCAACAAAAAATGCAAGCTGCTTTTGTAAAAGCTGGGGTTAGTGAGAGCCACTTTGTAGCTACTACTGGCTATGGCTACTCAGACAGAGGAAGAGAAGTGCTAGACGAGGTTTTTGCATATGCTTTAGGGGCGGAAGATGCCCTTGTTAGGGCAAATTTTGTAAGCGGCACTCATACTCTATCTGTAGCATTGTTTGGTGTACTTCGCCCAGGTGATAAAATATTATGCCTCACAGGCACTCCATACGACACAATACACGGTGTTTTAGGTATAGGCGAGAGTAATGGTGAAGGCTCTTTAAAAGACTTTGGAATTAACTACGAACAAGTTGACCTATTAGATAATGGGTTAGTTGATAAAAATAAAATTAGCGAAATAGCTGATGATAGCTACAAAATGTTTTACATACAACGCTCAAGAGGTTATAGTTTAAGACCTACGCTTAAAATAAGTGACATTGAAGAGTTGGTAAAAATCGTTAAAAGCAAATCTCCTAATTCTATTGTTATGGTAGATAACTGCTATGGAGAATATGTTGAAGAAAAAGAGCCTACCGAAGTAGGAGCAGATTTAATTGCTGGTTCACTTATTAAAAACCCAGGCGGAGGAATTGCCCCTACAGGCGGCTATATAGCAGGAAGAAAAGATTTAATAGACCTTTGCTCTTATAGGCTGACAACCCCCGGAACCGGAAAAGAAGTCGGTTGTACATTAGGCAATAACAGGGCTTTATTTATGGGCGCTTTCCATGCACCTCATGTTGTTGGCGAGGCATTAAAAACCGCAATTTTCGCCTCTGCTTTATTTAAGCTTATGGGTTACGAAGTTACACCTGAATATGATGAAAAAAGAGGCGACATTATTCAAGCAATAATGTTAAAAGAAAAAGAGTCATTAATTGCGTTTTGCAAAGGCGTGCAAATGGGTGCTCCTGTAGACTCTTTTGTGACTCCTATCCCATCTTCTATGCCGGGTTACGACAGCGATGTCATCATGGCAGCAGGAGCATTCACGCTAGGCGCGTCTATTGAACTTTCTGCAGATGCACCACTTAGAGAGCCATATGCAGTATGGCTACAAGGTGGGCTGAATTATGACAGCGGAAACTTAGGAATTCTTCTTGCTGCACAGTGCTTGTATAAGCATATTGCAGAACAAATTAAAGAATAAATAAAAAAGCATAATATATTAATACTTTTCTACAATAGGTTGGAAAGTACAAGCTTAAACCACGCATAAATTTTTGGAAGTAGAAAGGTATGGTATCATAATGAGAAAGGTTCTTGGAGTGCTCGGAGGCATTGGTCCTATGAGCTCCGTGTACTTCTATAAACTTATTACAGATTTTACTGAAGCAGATAAAGATCAGGATCATATAGATATTCTCTTATCCAGCAAAGCGTCTATACCTGACAGAACCCAATATATTTTAGATAACACTAATTCTGACCCATTGCCAATTATGATTGAAGAGGTAAAAAAACTAGCCAATTACGGGGCAGAAATTATAGCAGTAGCTTGTAACACAGCACATTATTTTTATGAAGCACTGCAAAATTCTGTTGATGTACCAGTAATAAACATAGCTTTTTGTGCAGTAGATTATTTAAAAGAAAATAATATAAACTCTGTAGGTATAATGGCCACTTCTGGCACTATTTTTTCAGGAATATATCAACAGTCCTGTGCTAAAAATGGAATTGACTGTATTGTTCCTGATGACAAAGAGCAAGAAATGGTTATGGATTTGATATATAAAGACATTAAATCTGGTAAAGCCCCCAATATTCACTCTTTTAATATTATTGCAGAGCATCTAAAATTTAAGGGAGCTAAGAATATTATTTTAGGCTGCACAGAATTATCTTTACTAAAACAAAATGGCTTAAGTGACAATATTTTTATAGACCCTATGGAAATACTTGCAAAAAAATGTATTATAGCTTGCGGTTATAAAACAAAGCTATAATTATATACTCTTAATATTTTAAGTAATATCTTTATCCTATATATTCTAATACACGAGGTGATTAATTTTGAAAAATATGACTTCTAGAGAAAGACTTACTAGAATTTTCGAAAATAAAGAGGTAGATAGGCCTGCCTTAAAGCTTTGGGGCACAAGTTTGGGTATGAAGTCAATTCACCCAAAATATGACCCTATTATAAAGCAAGCTGAACAATTAACTGATATTTTCTCAGGCGCAAGTAGTAATTTCGATATAGTTCTAGGAGCAAAGGGCGACGATTTTCGCAAAGTTTACTATGAAGATACTTCATCTTCGCTTTGGAAGAACAAAATAACAGAAATTAATACTGGAAATACAATATTAAAGCAAGTAGAAAAAGAATCTACAATAGGTGAACCCGGATTTATTTTAGAGCATTTTGTAAAAGAACCTGATGATTTAAGGAAAATTTTAGACTTACCGTATAAGGCATTCCCTTTTTCATCAAAGCAATATTTCGATACTGAGGCTAAAACCGCTGACAAGGGTGTTACACTCTTCTTTTTAGCTCACCCTGGTTATGCCATTCAAATTTTAACAGGTTCAGAATTATTAGCCTATTTAAGCATTGATGAAAGAGATTTACTGCACGAGGCATTTTCGCTTTATTCTGGCAGAGTTTTAGCTCACACTAAAGAGGCAATTGACAACGGAATTAAAGGTATATACGGTTGGGTAGGTCCTGAACTACTTATCCCACCTCTTATGAGTGTGAACGATTTTAAAGACTTTTCAGTTAAGTATGACAAAAAAGTTTGCGATGAAATTCACAATGCAGGTGGGCATGTATGGGTGCACTGCCATGGCAAAGTTGCTAACCTTATTGACGACTTTATACACATGGGTGTAGACGTGTTAAACCCTTTAGAACCACCTAAAAACGGAGACGTTTATATGGAGGATATTGTAAAAAAATATGGCAACAAAATCGGACTAGAGGGAAATATAGAAATACAGGATATACTATTATCTTCACAAGAGGAGTTACACGAGCTTATTCATTCTTGTGTAAAAACGGGCTCAAAAAGCGGACGATTTATTCTTTGCCCATCTGCTGGATTTATGGAATATCCTGAACCAACTGACCATTATATTAGTAATTTAAACTTTTTCTTAAATGAGGGTTTAAGTGCTATAAAAAAATACCGTTAAATATATATTATAGTAAAGATATTTATGAATATGAAAATAAAGCTTATATAGGAGCAACCCTACATAAGCTTTATTTTTTATTAGTTATTTATAATTTGCTGTATTTTATCATATAAAAGTACTGTTTCTTCTTTAGTTTCAGCATTAAATACTACTATATTATCATCTGTATGAATCATTACCGAACTGTCATTATTTGCATATGCATATAGAATATAGTCACCAAACTCGTCGTTGTTAAAATTCCCTCCGTAATGAACAAAAGTTCCTACACCACCTGTTCTTTTTCCACGAGACAAGTCGTCGGTGTATGTAACAGAGTTTATATCGTCTATATCAACAGTATAGTCTCCCCAACCTGTTGCAGAAAGCACTATTGTGTCTTCGTCAATATCTACTCCTACACTTCCATTATACCCTATTAATAAAATAAAGAGTGTTGATGCGATTACAGTTACCACAAGAACAATAATTGTAGTTTTAGTATTAGACTTTTTAGCTTTTTCGGCTTGCTCATTTTCTTTTACCTTTGCATAGGTGTTTACAAATACTATCATAACTATGATATCTACTATAAAGAGTACGGGCAAAAGCGGAAACACCCAATCATATGAGCTATTCATAAAAAGAATCATTATAGCCATAGCAGCCATGCCAATACCCATAACCCTTGTTAAACGCTTGACATTGTACTGCTTTTTCTCTTCTTCACTTGCTGTGTTGTAACCACTAATTAAAAAAGCACCCTTGCCACACAAAAACACTATGCTCAGTACTAAAAAAACTGCTGAAATAATATAAGTTATAATCATTTATTACGCCTCTTTTACACAGTAATATACATTCGTAGTTAGATAACTTTTACATGGTAGGTATTTTTCTTCTCTTGCCTTTATACTCATCTACTTCTAATTTCCAAAGGTTAACAATGCTTAATAGTTTTTCATTCATTTCAAAATCCTTTTTAGTAATGTGCTTTAAAATGTTTTGCATTGCGATGTTTTTCTCGTTAACATCTTCAATAATATATGCTTTGCCTACGCCTACAACACTTGAAAACTCGAATGAATACGCACAAGGTACTTTGCCCTCTATTAGTTTATGCTCGCAGTCTATTTCAAAGCATGCCTTGTTGTTTTTTTCTATTATGTCAAACTTAGTTCCAACTTTTGCAGAGTGAAAATAAAAGCATAACTTACCATCGTTCATGCTGTAACCATAATTAAGTGGAATTATATAAGGCATGTCGCCATCAACTAAGGCAAGCCTTAACACTGTTTGGCTGCCAATTACCTCTATTATTTCTTCTACATTGGTAATCTCTCTGTCTTTTTTTCTTAACTCTCTCATTTTACTTTAGTCCTCTCACTCATATTCGTCTTCATAATATTTAGCTAAAATAAGCTGTGTAACTTCACCATAGCTTATAATACCTTGCTCTTGCCCGT
>CAYJEZ010000004.1:23140-40455 GCA_964369215.1 uncultured Eubacteriales bacterium | reverse complement strand
GCACCCATAATGTCCATTTTATTAACATAAGCCATTCTAGGTACTTTGTACTCATTTGCTTGACGCCATACAGTCTCAGACTGAGGCTCAACGCCACCTTTTGCACAGAAAACAGTAACAGAACCGTCTAGAACACGAAGAGATCTTTGAACCTCAACAGTAAAGTCAACGTGTCCAGGGGTATCGATAATATTAATTCTGTGGCTATTTTTCTTAGAAGCTTCAACATCATCTTTAAAGTCTGAGTGACTCCAGAAGCATGTAGTAGCAGCAGAAGTTATTGTTATTCCTCTCTCTTGCTCTTGAACCATCCAGTCCATAGTAGCGCCACCGTCGTGAACTTCTCCGATTTTATAGTTTACGCCTGTGTAGTAGAGGATTCTCTCGGATGTAGTAGTTTTACCGGCATCAATGTGAGCCATGATACCGATATTTCTGGTTTTCTCAAGTGAAACCTGTCTTGCCATATTTTCCTCCTAATTGGGCTATTACCATCTGTAATGTGCAAAAGCTCTGTTAGCTTCAGCCATTTTATGAGTGTCGTCACATTTTTTAGCCGCTCCACCGGCACCGTTAACAGCATCAAGAATTTCACCTGCAAGACGCTCTTTCATTGTTTTCTCTGAACGAAGTCTTGAGTATCTTGTAAGCCAACGCAAACCTAGAGTTTGTCTTCTCTCAGGTTTTACCTCACAAGGAACTTGATAAGTGGAACCACCTACACGTCTAGCTTTTACTTCTAGACTAGGCATAATGTTCTCCATAGCAGCATCAAATACCTCTAACGGATCTTTACCAGATTTTGTCTCGATTATTTGGAATGCCTCGTAAACTATTTTTTGAGCTACACCTTTTTTACCATCATACATAATGTTGTTGATAAGACGTGTAACGATTTTTGAATTATACATAGGGTCAGCTAAAACATCACGTTTAGCTACTCTGCCTCTTCTTGGCATAATCTTCCCTCCTTCACATAATGATATCATAGGTACTCGAAAGTCATACTTTCGCTTGGCAAGTTAAGGCTTTAAAATATAATCTCAAATGTGACAAATATATTTGTCACTATATATATTTAAACGCCTTACCGTATTACACGGCAAGCCATACGAATTCCGAATTGTTTATTTTCTTACTTATTTAGTTGCGCCAGCCTTAGGTTTTTTCGCTCCATACTTAGATCTAGCTTGCATACGTTTTGCAACACCTTGAGTATCGAGTGTTCCACGGATAATGTGATAACGCACACCTGGAACGTCCTTAACACGGCCGCCTCTAATCATAACAACGCTGTGCTCTTGTAGGTTGTGACCAATACCTGGAATATAAGCTGTAACTTCAATACCGTTCGATAGTCTTACCCTAGCAATTTTTCTTAGAGCTGAGTTAGGTTTTTTAGGTGTTTGTGTTTTAACAACAGTACAAACTCCACGTTTTTGTGGTGAATCTTGACTAATTGCTACTCTTTTTTTAGAGTTCCAGCCTCTTAAAAGCGCAGGAGTCTTAGATTTTTTCTCAGCTACATAGCGTCCATGATGAACTAACTGGTTAAATGTAGGCATATTTTTCCTCCTTTTTAATTTAATTATATAAGAAACAGCAACCTTTTTACGAAAAACCGCAAAAAGGCCACAGTTTTCCCACCAGTAATTGATTATAACACCGCATGCAAATTTTGTCAACAGCGTTTTCAACAATTATATAAAAAACTTATATCGCTAAATTATCATCAAAATATAACGGATTTACTTCTTGTTGCACAGGTTTAATGTCTACATCACTATAGCATTGCATTCCTGTACCAGCAGGTATAAGTTTACCGATAATAACGTTCTCTTTTAACCCTAGTAGCGGGTCGGTTTTACCTTTAATAGCTGCGTCTGTTAACACTTTTGTAGTCTCTTGGAATGAAGCTGCCGACAAGAATGAATCTGTAGCAAGTGAAGCTTTTGTAATACCTAACAATACAGGTATGCACACAGCCTCTCTTAAGCCCTCTTCACCTTGTGCAATGCGCATTGCAATTTTCTCATTCTCTGCATAAACTTCATATTTATCTACTAAAGAAGTAACAAGCAATTTGGTGTCTCCTGCATCTTCTACTCTAACTTTTTTCATCATTTGACGTACTATAACCTCAATGTGTTTATCATTGATATCAACACCCTGTTGTCTATACGTTTTTTGAACTTCTTGAATTAGGTAGTTTTGAACTGCGCTAGCACCGCTAATAGCAAGAACATCGTGAGGATTTACAGAACCCTCTGTAATCTTTTTACCTTTTGTTATAACTTCGCCCTCTCTAACACTTACGTGTGAGCCGAAAGGAATCATATATTTTCTCTCGTCGCCGTTCTCGTTATCGCTAACAACAACATGTCGATTTTTCTTAATATCTTCAAACGATATCACACCGTCAATCTCACTAATAATTGCAAGGTGCTTAGGCTTACGGCTCTCAAACAACTCGTCAATTCTTGGTAGACCCTGTGTAATATCTTCGGCACTTGCAACGCCACCTGTATGGAATGTTCTCATTGTAAGCTGTGTACCAGGCTCACCGATTGATTGAGCAGCAATAATACCAACAGCCTCGCCAACTTGAACAGGTTTACCACTAGCAAGGTTAACACCATAGCATTTTTTACAAATACCATATTTTGCACGGCAGCTCAAAATTGATCTAATATTAATAGTTTTTACGCCTGTATTAACAATAATATCTGCATCATCAACATCCATAAGTTTATCTTTAGATACAAGAACATTACCCTCAGCATCACAGAAATCTTCTAATAAATATCTACCTACTAAACGCTCATGCATAGACTCAATCGCCTCGTGGCCATCAACAATGTCAAATATCTCTAGCCCTTCAGTTGTTGCGCAGTCTTCTTCTCTTATAATAACATCTTGAGAAACGTCAACCAGACGTCTTGTAAGATAACCAGAGTCAGCAGTTCTAAGCGCTGTATCTGCAAGTCCTTTTCTAGCACCACGAGAAGAGATAAAGTACTCAAGAATATTTAGACCCTCACGATAGTTAGCTCGAATAGGAATTTCAATCGTTTTACCTGATGTATTAGCAATAAGTCCACGCATACCTGCTAGCTGTCTAATCTGGCTCATAGATCCACGAGCACCAGAGTCAGCCATCATAAATATCGGATTATATCTGTTTAGTCCATCTTGTAATGCAGTAGTAACATCATTTGTAGCTTTCTCCCATGTTTTAAGCACAGCGTCGTAACGCTCTTTATCTGAAAGCTCACCCATATTAAAGTAGTTAGTTACTCTCTCGATATTTTCCTCTGCTTCTTTAATAATTGTCTTCTTAGACTCTGGAATAGTGGCATCGCTAACAGCAACTGTGATTGCGCCTATTGTAGAGTATTTGTAACCTAAAGTTTTTACAGCATCCAAAACCTCAGCTGCTTTTTCAGTTCCATGAACTCTTATGCACTTCTCAAACATAGGTCCTAATTGCTTTTTACCAACTAAAAAATCTATTTCATATTTTAATATATTCTCAGGATATGTTCTATCTACATAACCTAAATCTTGAGGGAATGGTTGGTTAAAAATAATTTTACCCACTGTAGTTTCTATAATACCAGTATATGTTTTTCCTGCATATTCTACACTTCTTCTAACTTTAATTTTAGAGTGAAGTGTAATATCTTTGGCATCATAAGCCATCAAAGCTTCGTCGGTGTCTTTAAACATTTTGCCTTCGCCTTTTTCTCCGTCTTTATCAAGGGTCAAATAATAAGAACCCAAAATCATATCTTGAGAAGGAACAGCAACAGGCTTTCCGTCTGAAGGTTTTAGCAAGTTGTTTGCTGCAAGCATTAAGAACCTTGCCTCTGCTTGTGCCTCTGCCGATAGAGGAATATGAATAGCCATTTGGTCACCGTCAAAGTCAGCATTGTATGCTGTACAAACAAGTGGATGAAGTTTTAACGCTTTACCTTCAACCAAAACTGGCTCAAACGCTTGAATACCAAGTCTGTGAAGAGTAGGAGCACGGTTTAGAAGAACAGGATGGTTTTGAATAACTATCTCTAAAGCATCCCAAACCTCTGACTTTGCCCTCTCTACTGCTTTTCTTGCGGCTTTAATATTTCCTGCAGCACCAGTCTCTACTAGTCTTTTCATAACAAAAGGCTTAAATAACTCTAAAGCCATTTCTTTAGGCACACCGCATTGATACATTTTTAGCTCTGGCCCTACAACAATAACTGAACGACCTGAATAGTCAACACGTTTACCAAGCAAGTTTTGACGGAAACGTCCTTGCTTACCTTTTAGCATATCAGAAAGCGATTTAAGAGGTCTGTTATTAGGCCCTGTAACAGGTCTGCCTCTTCTTCCGTTGTCTATAAGGGCATCAACAGCCTCTTGAAGCATACGTTTTTCATTTCTAACAATAATGTCAGGCGCACCAAGCTCAACAAGCCTTTTTAGCCTGTTGTTTCTATTTATAACACGTCTGTATAGGTCGTTTAAGTCAGATGTTGCAAATCTACCACCATCTAATTGAACCATCGGCCTAATATCAGGTGGAATTACAGGAACTGTGTCTATAATCATCCACTCTGGCTTGTTGCCTGATAACCTAAACGCCTCTACAACTTCTAATCTTTTAAGAATTCTAACTTTCTTTTGTCCTGAAGCTGTCTCTAGTTCTTGTTTTAGCTCTGCAGACACTTTTTCTACATCTATGTCTGAAAGAAGCTTTTTAACAGCCTCTGCACCCATAGATGCCTCGAAATCATCATCATATTTCTCTCTTAAGTCTCTGTACTCTTTCTCAGAGAGGGTTTGCATTCTAGAAAGCTCTTTAACATCTCCTGGGTCTGTAACAACGTAAAGTGCAAAGTAAAGAATTTTTTCAAGTACCCTTGGTGAAAGGTCTAATATTAGACCCATCCTAGAAGGTATGCCTTTGAAGTACCAAATGTGAGATACAGGAGCTACAAGCTCAATATGTCCCATTCTCTCTCTTCTAACTTTTGCTCTTGTTACCTCAACGCCGCAACGGTCGCATATTTTGCCTTTATATCTAATTCTTTTATACTTACCACAGTGGCATTCCCAGTCTTTTTGCGGTCCAAAAATTTTCTCGCAAAACAAGCCATCTTTTTCTGGTTTTAAAGTTCTATAGTTTATTGTCTCGGGTTTTCTTACCTCACCAAATGACCAACCTCGAACTTGCTCGGGAGAAGCCAGTCCTATTTTAATAGTTTCAAACACGTTAAATTCCATCATATATTGTCTATCCTTTCTCCCTTTATATTAAGTCTTCTTCATCGTCGTTGCCAAATTCTGCAAAAGCATCTTCAAAACCGTCATCGCTGTCTAAATCATTAAAGTCAAACTCATCTTCTTCAATATCTTCAACAGTATAACCATCTAAGTCATCAGCAACTTTTTCCTCTTCTAAAATATCAGGATTATCTACAATGATAATACCGTCATCGTCGTCAAATGTTTGCTTTAAGTCAATTTCTACATTGTCTTTATCAAGCACTTTCATATCAAGACCTAAAGCTTGAAGCTCTTTAATAAGAACCTTAAACGACTCTGGAATACCAGGTTTAGGTATATTTTGACCCTTAACAATAGACTCATAAGTTTTAACACGTCCAACAACGTCGTCAGATTTAACTGTTAATATCTCTTGTAGAGTGTAAGCCGCACCGTAAGCCTCAAGTGCCCAAACTTCCATCTCTCCAAAACGTTGACCACCAAACTGAGCTTTACCACCCAGAGGTTGTTGTGTAACAAGTGAGTAAGGTCCTGTAGATCTAGCATGAATTTTATCATCAACTAAGTGGTGAAGTTTTAAGTAGTACATAAAGCCTACTGTAACAGGGTTGTCAAAATACTCACCTGTTCTTCCGTCTCTTAGCATAAACTTGCCGTCTTCTGACATATTCGCCTCTTTAAACATCTCTCTGATGTCACTCTCGTGCGCTCCGTCAAAAACAGGAGTCATAATATTCCACCCTAAAGCGTTTGCAGCCATAGCAAGGTGAACCTCAAGAACCTGTCCGATATTCATACGAGATGGAACGCCCAATGGGTTAAGAACTATATCAAGCGGAGTTCCGTCTGGTAAGAACGGCATCTCTTCCATGGGTAATACTCTAGATACAACGCCTTTATTACCATGGCGACCAGCCATTTTATCTCCAACAGATATTTTTCTTTTTTGAGCTAAGTAGCATCTAACAACTTTGTTGACACCTGGGCTTAACTCGTCGTTTTTATTCTCTCTTGTAAATACTTTAACGTCTACAACAACGCCGTACTCACCATGAGGAACTCTTAATGAAGTATCTCTTACCTCGCGTGCTTTCTCACCGAAAATAGCACGAAGCAGTCTCTCTTCAGCAGTAAGTTCTGTCTCACCTTTTGGTGTAACTTTACCTACTAATATATCTCCTGCACGAACCTCTGCACCTACCCTAATAATGCCTTTGTCATCAAGGTCGCGTAGCAAATCTTCGTTAACGTTAGGAATATCTCTTGTTATCTCTTCTGGTCCTAGCTTTGTATCTCTAGCTTCCATTTCGTACTCTTCAATATGAATAGAAGTGTAAACGTCGTCTCTAACTATTTTTTCATTAAGTAGAACAGCGTCTTCGTAGTTGTAACCCTCCCAAGTTAAAAAACCAATAAGGGCATTTTTGCCTAGTGCTATCTCACCATTTTTAATACCAGGACCGTCTGCTATAACGTCACCTTTTTCTACTCTTTCGCCAGCACTTACAATAGGCACTTGGTTAATACAAGTACTTTGGTTTGAGCGAAGGAATTTTATTATAGGATAATCGTCTATATTTCCGTTATCAGCAGTAATTCTAATTCTGTCCGCACTAACACTTTTAATAATTCCTGAATTTTTTGCTAAAACACATACACCGGAATCAACTCCTGCTTTATACTCCATACCGGTGCCAACTATAGGAGTTTGTGTTTTAAGTAGCGGCACAGCTTGTTTTTGCATGTTAGAACCCATCAGCGCACGGTTTGCGTCGTTGTTCTCAAGGAAAGGAATCATAGCAGTAGCTACAGAAACTACCATTCTTGGAGAAATATCCATGTAGTCTATTCTTGAAGGAGCAACCTCAATAAACTCTCCTCTATGACGTGAAACCACTTTGCTGTTTACAAAACTTAAATTCTCATCTAATGGTTCATTGGCTTGAGCTACCATAAATTCATCTTCAACATCGGCTGTCATGTAAACTACTTCTTCACTTATTTTGTTTGTAGTTTTATCATATTTTCTAAAAGGAGTTTCAATAAATCCATATTTATTGATTTTAGCAAATGTAGCAAGGTAAGAAATTAGTCCAATGTTAGGTCCCTCTGGAGTCTCTATAGGACACATTCTACCATAGTGTGTATAGTGAACGTCACGAACCTCAAACGATGCTCTCTCTCTTGAAAGTCCGCCTGGACCTAAAGCAGAAAGACGTCTTTTATGTGTAAGCTCTGAAAGAGGATTTGTTTGGTCCATGAATTGTGAAAGTGGCGAAGAGCCAAAAAACTCTTTAATCGCCGCAACCACAGGGCGAATATTAATTACAGAATGAGGAGACAATGTCTCTTGGTCTTGAGCTTGTAATGTCATTCTCTCACGAATAACTCTTTCAAGCCTTGAAAAACCTATTCTGAACTGGTTTTGTAAAAGCTCGCCTACTGAACGAATTCTTCTATTACCCAGGTGGTCGATATCGTCAGTTGTTCCAACACCTGCACCAAGGCAAGCCATATAGTTAACAGAGGCGAAAATATCTTCAACTGTTATATGATTTGGAATAAGTTCTGAGGCTTTTAGTCTTATAGCTTTTTTTAGCTCTTTTTCTTCTAAATTTTGCTCTAAAATAGAGTTTAGAACTGTGTACTTAACTCTCTCATTAATTCCACAATCTTTTTCAGCGTCAAAACTTACGTATTTACTTATATCAACCATACCATTTGATATGATTTTAAGCTCTTTTCCGTTTAAATCTATATATGCTTGGTCTACACCCTCGTTATCAATTTGTTGTGCTAATTCTCTATTAACAACTTGCCCAACGTCTGCCATAAGCTCGCCAGTGTTAGGGTTAATAATAGGTCTTGACAACGCTTGGCCTGTAAGCCTGCCTG
Source organism: uncultured Eubacteriales bacterium (assembly GCA_964369215.1). Classification (GTDB taxonomy): domain Bacteria; phylum Bacillota; class Clostridia; order Oscillospirales; family Acutalibacteraceae; genus SIG603. Next base: position 32,286 of record CAYJEZ010000004.1, on the reverse strand, counting down.
CAAGAGCTAATTTTTTGTTGTATTTGTACCTACCTACCCTTGACATATCGTAACGTCTTGGATCAAAAAGTAAAGAGTTAATATGCGCTTGTGCGCTCTCTATTGTAGGAGGCTCACTAGGGCGAAGTTTTCTGTAAACCTCAAATAGTGCCTCTTCTGTATTTTTACATGTATCTTTTTCTATCGTTGAAAGAATTCTCTCATCCTCGCCAAAATAGTCAAGAATTTGAGTATCTGTACCTAATCCTAGAGCACGCACAAACACCGTAACTGGTAGTTTACGGTTTTTATCTATTCTAACATAAATAACGTCGTTTACGTCATTCTCATACTCAAGCCAAGCACCTCTATTAGGAATAACAGTTGCTGAATAAAGCTCTTTTCCTGTCTTGTCGTACTCCATTTTATAATAAACACCAGGCGACCTTACAAGCTGTGATACTATAACGCGCTCAGCACCGTTTATAACAAAAGTACCGCTGTCAGTCATTAAAGGAAAATCTCCCATAAAAACTTCAGACTCTTTAATTTCTCCCGTCTCTTTATTCAAAAGACGAGCCGTAGCCCTAAGTGCAGACGCATACGTAGCGTCACGCTCTTTACACTCTGTTACGCTATAGTTTGGTGTCTCTTCAAGTTTATAATTTACAAAGTCTAGTTCTAAATTCCCGGAGAAATCAGTTATACCTGAAACATCTCTAAAAACCTCTTTTAAGCCATGGTCAATGAACCATCTGTATGAATCTTTTTGAACTTCAATAAGATTAGGCATATCTAATACTTCATCAATTTTAGAGAAACTCATTCTGGTATTTTTTCCGAGTTGAATCGGTTTTACTTTTACCATTGTAGCTACCACTCCATTCATAAAAATATAATAATGTAGGTGCGACAACTTTTCTTCATAATAACCATAAGAACTGTCAATCGCTATTCGACGGCATCATTTTAGGAAATTTTACAAAATTTTATTTTTTTCTTGCCTTTTCATAAACAATATGTTATAATACAAAAAAACACAAGAAAAACACCTAATTCGTAATGATACAGTATATAATTATATAATCTTTTAAAGCCTTTGTCAATAGATTTTCTCTACTTGACAAAGGCTTTTATTGTAAATATTTCGTGAACAAGCTTTTCTTATTAAAAGCTTGTTCACTTTTTTATTAATCCAAAAAGCCCTTGCACTTATTCAACTTCAAAATCGGTATCTAACAAAAGTTCGTATTCATCTGAATTATCTTTAATCAATCTTTGAGATTGCTTTAAAACAGCATCTTCTATTACATTTCTTGCCATTCTTCCATTGCCCGATGTTTTCATGCTTTCTTCTTGCTTTTTGTTATAGTATGAAATAAGTTTATCTTTTACACTTTCATCAACTTTATATCCTTTGCCCTTTGCAATGCTCAAACTTATCTCCCAAAGCTCTTCTCCTGTATAATCAGGAAATTCAATTACATTCGGAAACCTCGACTCAAGTCCTGAATTTGACTCTAAAAAGCTTTTCATCTCGTTTGTGTAGCCTGCCAAAATAACCAATAAATTATCTCTGTTATCTTCCATTCCTTTTACTAATGTGTCAATAGCCTCTAAACCAAAGCTGTCGTCTGAGTATCTATAAAGCGAGTATGCTTCATCAATAAACAGCACTCCTCCAATTGCAGACTCAATTACTTGCATTGTAAGAGGAGCAGTATGACCTACGTATTTACCAACCAAGTCGCTTCTGCTTACTTCAATTAATTGCCCCCCACTTAACACGCCCATAGCTTTAAGGTATTTTGACACTATTCTGGCTATTGTGGTTTTTCCTGTTCCTGGGTTACCAGTAAAAATCATATGCATTGACGGGCTCTCCATCTTTAGGCCTAAGTTACTTCTCATCTTTTGAACTTTGTAGTTCTCTTCTAGAGAGAGTATGTAATCTTTAACTGGTTTTAAGCCTATAATGTCGTCCATTTTTGCCTTAACTTCAATAACGCCTGCGCTGTCTTCATATTGATTTTCCACGCTCAAGGTTGTGTCATTAAACTCAAATTTAAGAACGCCATCGTCTAAGTAAGCTTTACAGCTAGCTTTTGAATGCGATGTCTCTAGCTTATACTCGCTAAGCTCTTTATAGCATTTTAAACTATAATCTTCAATAGAATTCACTCCTTGAGCAATGCTAAATTTACTTGAGAAGTAAATGTCTAAATCTTGTTCAAACTCTATTTCAAATGCTAAAACTTTCTGTGTCTTCTCTTTTAATTCATTGATAATTTTTGCAGAAATCTCTCTTAAACTCTGTGCTGAAAACGTGCCTGTAACACAAACGTCATCAATGGCATTTACAAATCCACTTCCAAAACTATCTACAAATTCAGTGTCTTTTTTTGTTGTTAAAAATACTATGTACCTATCCTCACAGCTAATGTTGCTAATTGCATTAGGAACTAGAGCCGAGCCCACATCAATAAGCATTCCTTTTTGATTTGCGTATCTTGCTCCTAATTGTACTTTACCTGTTAAAACTACATCTGCTAATATTGTGTAAAGCGACTTATGACACTTCTCATAATTTTCTAGTACAATCACTCCTGCTGTACTCTGTACCGCTGCAAAAAAATCTTGAATAAAGAGTTTAGAGTCACTAGAAGTAGGATAAAGGGCTAAGTTTATGTATACAGGTTTTTCACCTTTAAGATAATTTACTTTAGATAGATTCTCTGCTATCAAATTAATAGCAGTGTGTCTACCTGTTCCTGTTTTACCGCTAACTATTATACTTGAAAACGGCTTGTTTTCTTGAGAGCCCATTACATGTGGCCTTTTGAATGCTAGGCTTAATTTATGCAAAAATTCATCTTGACCTATCAAAGTCTTCTTTACTTCTTCTTCTAACTGAGAAAAAGCTTTATTTATCTCTGGTTTTTCTTCTTGATTTTTAGCTTTTTTATCTTCGCCAGAAATTTTCATCTCATCAGTTAAGCCATCTTTTTCCAACAATTTATTCATCTTAGCTATGTTCTTTTTTGCATCTCGCTCCGCACGCTCTAAACTAGCCATCTCAGAATTCATTTTCTTTATATCTTCTTCTAAACTATTTGTAATTTTTTTACTGCCCTTGCCAATACTGGCTAAAAATGCCTCTGCATCTCTGGCTACCTTGCTTTGACCTGTACTCTCATTTCTTTCAAACATAGTGTCAAACACTTTATCTGCATCGTTTTTCATGTACACCTCCAAATAAGTTTTACATAAATAGTATTATGTAGTTGTTTATTTGCAATTTTCTCGACTTATACTATAAACATTTACAAAATATACCTTTAATTTACTATAATATAAGTTTATACTATTTGAAAGAGAAAATCAATAGTATAGTTAATTAACTTAGAATGCGCAATTGGAAATAAATCGAAAAGCTTTAACTAATACGGTTTTCGATTTAAATCTATTAGTGGTTTCAGGTTAATTTACTATATATAATTGTTCGCTTTGATTAACATCTTAATTCGTTAATAACATCATTTACCAACTTTGCAGATAATTGCCCAGGTGCAGATATTCCTACTCCCGCAGCAAATGTTAAGCAAGAGCCTATTTGCTCTGGGCAAAGCCTTGTCATTGCACCTAGTTTAGACATACTTATTCCAACCATATTACTATATCTTTTTGATGATTCGTTAGTTGCCCTTATCATGTTTACAACATCTTCTATATTTTTAGGCATTGCAGCAATTTTCGCTATATCAGCTCCAAGCAACTTCATTTTTGAAAATACTTCGCATAGCTGATGTACGTATGGAGTATGTTCAAAATAATGTGCAGATGCTATTGTTGTTATTCCATTACTTTTTGCTGTTTTAATATAGTACTCTACTTGCTCTTCTCCAAGTGTTAGCTCTATGTCAACAGCGTCAAGACCTTTGTATCTAACAGCTTTTTCAAGAATTTGTACGCAGTTTTTTACTGTTCCACTACCACCTTCTAGTTTGGTTCGATAAGTAAACATAAGTTTTGTATTTGCACATTCTTCTATTACTTTTGGCAAAAACTCAATTATATCACCTTCAAAATAGTCTGTTCGCCATTCAATCACATCTACTGGCTTTTTCTTTATCTCTTTTATATAATCAATAACTTCTTGCTGTGTTTGTGCAATTACAGACACACACATCAACACTCTATTGCTAAAATCTAAACTCATTTTATATACACACCTTTCGCAAATACCTTTTCTTTATATTTTAAGTAAATTTTCACTTTATATAATCACACTTAATTAATGATAACAAATTAAATATTTTCTTTTTATTTTCAGGAGCTTTTTATGAAAAAAATTAAACCAAAACACATCATTTACACTTTACTTTTTATTTTCGGCAGTATTATTATTATTGTTGCCGGATTTATACTTTTTTTATTGTTTGCAACACCTACTATTAGCACAAAAAATCTCACTAGTGATTTTGAGGATTTTTTAGTGCTTTACTACCAAGAAGACACTTACCGTGACTTACCGCAAGACTTAAATATCGTCAGCTCTATTTGCACGCTAGAAGATGGTTTATACGAGTACACAATAACGCTTGAGAATACTGATTCATTTGAGAATGAAATAGCATTTCAACTCTATGCGAGCGAAGATTACCATCAAAATTATGGCACAGAGCCTTTATTTTCTGTATTTAAAGAAGATGGAGAAGTTATAGCTAGTGAGAACAGCAATACTTACAGAACTAAAGGAGTAATTCTAGGTACTGAAGAAGAGTTTGTACAAATGTTTGAATATGTCTATCTCGAAGTTTTTTACGAGCTTGAAACAGCAAGAATTCTTGTTCCTGTTGAGTTTATAGACTGATTAATCAATAAAACGTTTTTCACCTTTACGATTTAGTCGTAACGAAATTAAATGTAAAAACTTAAAGGGGAGGGGCATTGCCCCTCCCCTTTTTTGGTTTCTCGTTTTGTTTTTAATTTAGTCTTAGGCTAAATCTAAAAGTGTTAATTTGTGTATTCTTACTTCAACTATAAATTCGTCAGCTTTTATCTCATCTAGTTCACCCTCGGTTTCATCGCCGTCGGTCATTTTACTTGAAATTTTCAAATACAAATCAAGAGTTCTTCCGTCTAATTCTTGGAATTCTGTGAGTGCATCAGTTGAGAGGTAGAACATATAGGTTGCATCTAAGTCTAAGACTACTTCACTTCCATTCACCACGCTTCCTACTGTACTAAAATCAAAAGGAATTGCGTCGGCAGGATTAGAACCCAAAGGAATTTTGTAAACAGTCAATTTATCAGTTGAACCTTCATCAAATATTTGTGATACTAGTTCTCCACTCACTAAATCATCTCTTCCATTTGAATCATCATAGTATGCAGAAAAATTAATCATCTCATAGTCAACACCTGCAATGTCAACAGCGTCAATTTTAAAGAAAATTGCATGTTCTTGACTTCTCTTTGTACCAGTTTCGGTAGCACTATCACCTTGAATTATGCTTCCTTTCCAATCACTAGCATCTTCACCAGTTGCTTCTAGTGCAACAGGTATAGAATAGTCGGTTGCACTTCTTCCTAGGTAGTCTGTAGCCTCAATATCTAGTGGTTCTGGTTGTGGGCGGTATGAGGCTATCATTGTATTGATGAATAGCTCCCTTTCATGCTCTTTGCTTAAACTTCCATAACAAGTAGCACCTGTATAAGTAACATTACCGCTAGTGTAAATGTAATAATTATTAGTAACATCACGTTCCATAGCTGTGTAAGATATCTTCGCTCTTCCTGAAGTATTCTCTGGCGCTAAAGTATACCACACAATAATATCTTCTTTATTCATATTTAGTTGGAAGTACTGTTGATGAGTTCTATCAACCTGTACAACTTCTCCTGCCCCAACCTCATTTGCACTATTATCAGTATTGAATTTATCCTCTTCTTCGATTATAAAATCGTCTGTATTAATGTTATATGGATAGGATGTTATTTGCCCACGGTTTACTTGAGATACTGAGTAAGCTAAATCAGAAGAACCATTTCCATCTTCTCCACCATAATACGGTGAATTATGATTATTATTATCAATTATTGAATATCTCGTTTGTTGTAGAGTAGAATACCCCTGAGTATAAGGGGAATATTCAGGGTTATCAAGTCCGTATCCTACAAACTCGCCCTCATTATTCTTTAGTGCTACTTCACCAGTCGATGCACTAGGTTCATAAGCTATATCATACCCTTTATCTTCTATCGCCTGAATATCCTCTGCACTAGCACCATTATATCCATCTGTAATATAGTTTGTGTTATAATCTCTATATGCTAAACCAGTAGCATATGTCAAAGAAGTATCATACGCATTTGCAGCAATTTTCTCGCTATCAAGTAAGTTAGAATTATCTACAATCGCTTTTCTAAATTGCGGCTCCATATAATCACTTAATCCATACTCTACGTCTAGCATACCATATCTATCAATGCTTACAGCATCTGCTAGCATAACACTGTGTGTGTATCCAGTAGCTCCATATGCATCGCTATAGAAAGGATTACCTGTATTAAATGAAATCATATCATGGAATAATAATAATGATTGACCATCATCAATTCTATTTACAAGTGCTTGAGTAGCCTCAAAACCTAAACCACGATAAGAGGTATCATATCTACCTGGATAATCACCATAACCAAAAAATATCATATCATATTGTTTATAATATTCTTCAAGCGCAGCCATATCTTCATAAAAAGCACCAGTTGTAGAGCTTGCATGATAATTAAGTAAATGGTTAGTTACAGTATCTATTTTTATGTCATATAAGCCATTATCTCTAAGTTGGTTTATTTCGTCCTCTAAATAATTCCCATAATAATAACTTTGATTAATAGTGTTAGTATCAATATAGCTTTCAGTAGGTATTGTTGCTGAATTACCACTAATATCATATTCAAATTCTTGGCAAAAATGAGTTATTTCATTTTCTGAATTTCTTATAACTGTGCCCTTAAAGCTAACACTTATGGTCTCACTATCCTCAACTTTATCTTTATACGTTAAATCAACCATACCCTCAGTAGTCGATTCCGCAACACTTACTATTTTTTCATTGCCAGTTACTTTTACAGGTAACAAGTATGTATTACTATTAAGAACAAGTTTGTCTCCATGTGCACCACCACTTATGGGTTGTGCTATAATATGCAATACGTTAATTTCAGTAGGAGTTTCAGGCTTAATATAAGTTAAACCTTGTTCAGAGCTTGCTGCATTAACTCCATTTTGAATAACTTGAAGTTCCCAAGGAATCGCGCCTGTAAACGCTTCAGGCATTACGCGAGTAACTCTATAGGTAACATCTGCTTTTAGTTCGTTTTCAGACACTTGATTTCCAGCTAAGTCTGTAATGGTTAAATTTTGTAACTGTTCATCAGTATTAAATAAACCATTAGCATTTCTATCATAAAAAAGCTTAGCTGTATAACTAGTTGTTGCCGGAGATGGGTCTGTAGGATTTTCAATAGTAAACACATACTCTAAGGAGTTGTTTTTTATTAAACTACTATCCCATTGAGCATCTGTATCCATAACTGGATTAATACCAGCATTGGACCAACCAGGATTACGTGCTATATCAGTTTCAACATAATAATATTTCCCATCTTTCATGTATAACTCTGTTCCATTGGTATGCCTATATAAATCATAATTAATACCATTGACTTCGTGTTGAACTATGTTTTCTGATTCCTCTCCCCAACCAATATATTCTTCAGGCTTACCTGTTGGTATTTCACCTTCATCAACGCTAGAACCATCTGAATTTAAAAAGATAATCTCAGGCTTAGATTTATTTACGTGCCTAAAAAATACGTCCTCATTTTCATCATCTGTTAAGTCACTTTCAAGAAATACTGTTGTAGCAATTGATTTCTGAGCATCCAATTCTCTTAGCCCTTTAAAATTTTCCTCAGCACCATAAGTGCCTGATTCGTAAGATGTTATAGCATCTAAAAACTGATACACTTTGGAGTAAACGTCAACACGATCTGTTCTAATAAAAGAGCCATCAGTAGTATTAGAATTATCAACTAATTCATCAGAAATAACCACAGGCAAACCAAGTTCTGCATATTCTAATAACTCTTCATATTTCGGCACAGATAAATCAGTAGCTGCTAGTCTTGTATCAGTACTAGAGGTGGCTTCAAAATTATAAAAAGAAAGTGGTAGACTATTTCCATCCTCATCAACATTCACATCGAAATAAGTTAAAGCGCCAGGTACTTTACTTGTAGAGGAAGCATATAACCCACTGAGAGAAGCAGTCGAAGTTATCGATTTTATTGTAGTTCGGTAATCTAGGTTAATATTTCCAATAAGGCCAACTGTACCTGATGATACTTTATCACCTATATTTGTATAAATAAGCCCATCCATATCATCATCAAGATAATTTCTCTTATCATCATCTAACTTGTAAGAAGAGATATCAGAACCGACATAAATTAAGTCATAAACTTCAGAAATATCATCTGTAACACCTACAAATTCATGTATTGGCATATTTGTAATAGTAACAGCCTCAGACTCGTATTTAGCTGTACCTTTTTTATCGCTTCCTAATGCTGCTATAGCCGCAGTTTCAGCTGCTTTTTCTTCATCAGTTGGATTTCTCTCGTCGCTTATATTTATGTCGTAGCCCAAAAAGATTATTGCCTCATCTGAGCCAGAAGTATATCCTAGCCATTCAACAAATCTATTTAAATCAAGTTGGTCAGCTACACCAGATTGACTGCTATTGTAAACTCCAGGTTGTATTGCTAATACATTGTACTTTTCTTTCTTATCATAAGAACTATCAGAATATTGATAATTAAGAATATGCCTGATACCCTCTGGAACCCTTATTTTGTCAAATACTGTGTCATCTTCCTCACTAGCATAAAACGGGAGTAAAGGTATACTTATATCAGTAACTTCTCGATTGCTATTCTGAAGTTCCATCTCTTTAACAATATCGTAAAGAGGTTGAGTATCGCTCTCATAAAGTTCTTCTATTTCTATTACTTCAGACTTAAATTCGCCATTAACTAAATGCACAGGATTATATGTATCACTATTCATAAAGTAATCTGGCACTTCATCATCGTCT
>CAYJEZ010000004.1:0-23040 GCA_964369215.1 uncultured Eubacteriales bacterium | reverse complement strand
CACAGGATTATATGTATCACTATTCATAAAGTAATCTGGCACTTCATCATCGTCTGAACCATTTTTACTAGAATAAACATACAAACTTTCTTCTACAAATGTGTCAAGAACATTGGAGTCATCTCCATCTTTAGCAAGCAATGCCTCAACTAGTTCCTCCATTCTTGTATCAGCTGCTACTACCGCAGTAGAATCAAATAAGATAGGAGTGTCTGCAACTAGGTAACTATCTGCATTTGTAACTAATTTCTCTACAAAACCTTCTGGTAAATCTGTAGTATCATTATATGCTAATCCATCATAAGGTGTTTCGTCATCAAGTGGTTTTAACTCAAAACCTGCTGAAATCACAATTAAATCTGCATAGTAAGCAAGCAAATCATCTGTTAATTCATCTGGCGTAATGCTGTTTACAACTATGTCAATATCTTGTACAGGTACTCCCGCAGTGTCTGCTTGCAAATCAAGCACCTCGGTTAAAAACCACTCGTTATTAGTAAAACTGTCTTTTACATAAATTTCACTATAATAAACAGTAGTCGCTTCAGCAGTTTCATCTGCTGCAACATTTTTAATTTCATAGTTACCTGCTCCTGAGCCTACATATCTATAGCCCAAAACAGCCTCTGAAAAATATTCCACTTCACTAGTTAATGATCCATCAACGTATTCGCTAATTACAGCATCAGCGGCAGGTTCATCTGTCGTAACTACTGTTGAACCTTCTAAAATGTAGCCATTTTCATATGAACCAAAATATGGCACTCCTGAAACCTCAGAATATGGTATTGCCAAATAACGATTATCTCCTGTAATGCTAGTACTTGGAGTACCACTTGTAGTTACAATGTAGTAATCGGCATATAGTCTAGATTCGTAGTCAATAGAAAAACTATCTTCTCCAAAAGTACCTATGTATGTTCTTTCAGAAGGTATCGCTGCATATTTTTTTTCAAAATTCTCTTTTTCACTATCAGTTAATTTATTATAATCATCACTTGATTTATAGGCTTCATATTCCGTATTATTTTGCACAGCGTAAACAGCTTTATTTGCATATTCTGCAACTGTATCACTGTCTCCAATATAAAGTTGTTCTAAGTCTCCGCTTCCAACTAGTGTGTTAGTATCAGGATCTATAGTGCCTAAATCTTCGCTTATTTGAGAAAAAGTAGGATTGTAATAATATACAGGCACTGTGCTGTCTGCTGCTGCAGAAGCCAAATGTTGAGTAAACTCGTCATCGGTATCTAACACAAAGTGGTGAGTATTTTGCCAAAATTTAGCTTCATCTACATTAGCAATTGAATATGATACAAGCCTTATAAATGAGCCACTTTCTTCATCTAACTCAAATACAATATTATCTGCTTCTAAATACTCTATATTTTCCTCGTTATTCAATTCTAGCAGGTAAGCATTTTCGGGAATTGTATCTTCAACTAAATTGTCTTCCCATGCAAAAAACTCCTCGTAATCCTCTGCCGTATAAGAAACAAAAGGCTTGCTCTCAGGGTCTTGTTCAGCAATATCTTTATCTTCAACTTTATGATCATAATTTTTTGCCAAAAGCCCTGCATTATACAAATTATCTCTATACGTATTAGAGATATTTTGACGATCTACCTTAGACGCTCCATTCAACTCTTGTAAGTAAGCATCTCTAAACGGCTCTTGTCCTCCAACATAGTAGCCTATGCTCCCAGTAAAATCTGTAAGGTTTGTAGTAGGTGGGGTTAACTCTAAAATGTAAAACGGTAAGCCGCTGGCATCTTTTTCTTGTTTTATAGTCTCAATACCAGGTAGAGACTCATACCCCTTGTATTCAACAGCTTGTGTATTAAAGCTAGTAGTAATAACTGCACTAGCAACAACTGTAACAGCTAAAAAAGCGGCAGTTAGTCGCTTAAGCGGATTTGTTTTTGTTTTTGCAAATCTGTTCATAGTTTTCTCCTTTCAATAACTAACTCTTATGGTGTTTCGTTTGTAATTATATTTCTAAAAGCGATTGTTCGCGTAGTTTCAAATTTAAGTCCGCCTTCTTCAAGTCTTAATGTAACATCCATTGATACGGCGTTTCCATCTTCATCATTCTTAATAACAACTTCAAATGGAACTACTCCACTTTCTGTCGTCATATACTCTCCTAAAGGCTGGTTATTATACAATATCCTATCATTGTTTGCGCCATCCATTTGATATGAATGTTGTGGTGTTACGTTTACACCATTTTCATCAACATAGGTTAAGGTTAATGTTGAATCAATCCAACTTACACTGCCGTTGCAGTCTAGTGCTTTTTCTTGTATATTTGCAAGGGTAAATTGTGCTTGCTCTTGTAAATTAAGTGTGTCATCTATTCTGTCGTAAGTGTTCGCACCAGTTACAAAAAATACAAAAATACTTGTAGAAATTAAACTTAAAATCGCTATTGTAACAATTAGCTCTACAAGGCTGTAACCCTTATTGCTTTTAATAAGCTTCATAATCTTATTTTTCATGCTAAACACTCCTCTCATATAATCTCAACAAATCCTGTTGAAGGGGTTATCCTAACTGTTTTAATATTTCCAAATATTTCAAATCTTACACCTAAAAAATTGTCAACTTTTGTCGTCTCATTTACTAAAACATCTACAATTGCTCCCGTATCTCTGTCGAAAGAAAAAGTTAAAGAATTAAAAGGAGCATCCTGCATACTCTCATTATTTCCATATAAATAAGTTACATCTATTTCATCTTCTAACTTAATTGTATCATAAGTATCATTGCCTTGGCGTAATCGTATTTCGCCATTTTCAATTCTAATATTAATGTTGTCTCCTCTACCGCTTGCAGTAGATATTTTTGTTTGGTTAAGAATTGCCTCAAATGTGCTTGCCGCCTCTGCTGCACGATTTCCATAGACAGAAGAAACCGACAACGCCGCTACAGAGACCAATAGTCCCAAAATAGCTATTACCACAACTAGTTCAAGTAAAGTAAAGCCTTTTTGATTATTTTTTAATAGTTTTGTTCTCATATTCTTCTCCTCTATTATTGTAAAGCTTCTTGTTGTATTATATACAAATTTCTTATGTATGTAAGGTATAATATATACCTTACATACATTTATTATTTTGCTAAGTTTTTTTCCAGTTTTCATAAACAACTAAGTTATATAGCTCGTTGTCGTCTACAGCATCTTCTGACTCTACACCTGTATTAACTCCTTGTGCATAATCGTTTGAGAACAACTCTGTAAGAGTAATTGAATCTGTACCCCCATCATAGATACGTGCCTTTGCAGCAAAAGCTTGCTTAACGTAAATAGCATCTGCCGAAATTGTTTTAACACTAGTTGCCGATACGGTAATATTACCAGCAGCAATTGCTAAACCTTCGAAATTATCTACATCAATTTCTATATCACCAGCACTTATAAAAACTGCAACATCCAAAGAGGTTCCTTCAAATATTTTACCAGTATTAAGATCCGTATACCTATAAGTTGCATCAGGATAATCAGAAATCCTCAAAGTAGCATTAGGATCATCATTGTAAACTGCAACTATAGTACCGCTATCATTTTGAAATAGGTAGTCATTCAGAGTAATATAAGTGCTATAAGCCAAGCCCACTGGATTTTCAACGGTTGTACTACTATTAATCATTACCTGCAAATTATCTCCGCGGCCGACAAACTCAGGATCATATGTGTTTTTTAGTTCACCTTCCTTTGTAGTGTTAATTACCTCACTATAAGGAGACTGTAATCTATCATATGTTGCTTCGATATCAGCAAAATCATCTGCAGTAGGATTATATTCTCCTGCTACCATTTCATATGAATCTAATCCAGATTCTTTCAGCATTGTTCCAGCTATATCTATAATACCAGTTGCTGTTTTATAATCACTATAGCTCTCAAAATAGTAACCCATTCTATCTTCTATAATAGTTTTATTTTCTCTAAAATAATGCTCTGCATACTCTTCTGCTAATTCTTCAGATTTAAACTCAAAAAAGACATAAGTTAAATTACTTTGCTTATTAATAACTTTAACGTCATCACAGTAATAGTCTATAGTAACATCCGCACCTGTATTAGGGTCTTTCCATAAAACGCCATTTGGATTAAAGTCTATATTAGCACTTGTTACATTTCCATATATCGGATTAGTAGCAGGAGAACTAGTTTCTCCTGAAATAGTTATATACTCTGGCGGAACAAGGTACGAGATTTGATTGCTTTGTATAGAAATAGACTCAGGCATTAAATATTCATTATTTACAGTCTCATCTGGACCAATTGTTACAAAGCTATTACCTGCCAATTTTACAACACCACCTATAGGCACTGTAAACTTGTTATCTAAACCTTGAACTAAAATTGAACTACTAATATTTGCTCCTGCACGACCAGCTACACTTGAATCATTATAATAATCTGGTGTAATGCCATAACCAGTATAAACACCATCAATTATAACTGTATTACTATCGCCCAAGCTCATATCGTCTGATACATAAGCCGCTCCATTTAAGGTAAAGGATGAGTTCTCAAGTAAATTTATTTCTTCTGTCCATAAAGAGGCAGAATCAGAAATAACTAGTGAACCTTCTATTGTATCACTTGGTGCTGTATATCCATCTATTTCAACTAAAGGGTGAGATTCATCAGGAAATGTATCACCTATCGCATCATCATATCCTCCAAGCACCATTGTTCCATCGCTATAAGTTGTAGGCGCACTTACATTTACCAAACCTGCATAGGTGTTACCATATAAATTAATATCACTGCTTTGACCATCAGTACCTAAAAGCAATTGATTGTCTGCTATTAAAGAGTAATTAGATAAATTGCTAAGTGCATAAGATACTTCACCTGCAGAGAATGAAGGAACTTTTAGAACCATATCGGTTTCAATTGAAGTAGTATAGTTATTTTCTGCATTATTGTAAGTTACCATTAACCCTACTAAAGTAATAGAGGTTAACTCTGTATCATCACTTGCGTCTGCAGGTGTTCCGTTGTCATCATATTCTAAGTCAACCCTTGATAAAGCTGTACTTTCAATAATTATTTGGTCGCTACCAGAAGTTATTACTATTTTACCATCGGCATTTAGTTCAGTTACTGTAGCCTGGCCTGGAATAAACATATTTAAAACTTCTAAATTATAAGTGTAATTTGGGTTTAACGGGTCAATACCGCTATCAAACAAATTGTAAACTTCATCTGTACCCTCAGCGTTAGTAAATTCATCTGACCAACCCAGTATTGCATTTTTATATTCTTCTGAAAAAGTCACTTGTTTATGCGTTGAAGATTGATTTACACCCATAAGTAGTACTTCTTTATTCGCAGTTGAAATAGCATTTGAAACTACACTTTGAAGTCCAGCCTCAATTTGAACCATAACAGAGTCTGCATCGTAGAAATTAACTTTTCCGTGTCTCTCGGATACCTTTAACGTAATATTGGTATAAGAAGCATAAAGCATCATAGAACCCATGATAGCAATAAGCATTGAAGTTATAAGCACAAACACTATACTCGAACCGCTATTGTTCTTAAGTAGTGACATCAATTTTTTTAGTCGCCTATTCATTTGTTATCCTCCTTTAAGGTTAAATTGTACACGACTATTGTAGCTTCGTGCTCTCTAATGTAAATACTTCTCTGTTATCCGTTGGATTGATAGTTGTGTCTTCTTCTTTCATATCAACATGTTCCAAAATAGTAATTGTTATGTCATAAACTCTATTTTTCTTTACTGTTTGCGTATCATTTTCATCCAAAAAAGCTAGAGGTGTATTAATAAAAGTTTCCCCAATAATGTATCTATACTTACCACTGTCTATAATGCCAGCAATCTCTGTATTTGTAGCTAAGTTTGTGTGTACATTAGAGTATATTTTAGTACTACCCTGACTTTCTCCTGCTAAAATGTCTGCAGCTGATAATTTGGATTCTTTTAAATCAATCCTAGCTTCATAATCATTCTCAAGGTCGCCTAAAGTTTCACCTGAAGGAATATCTGAGGTTTCCATTTTATAGAAGAAAACATCCAATTCTATGTTGTCTAAATTTTTAATCTCAATTTGGTCAACTCCAGTACCACCCTTAATATCGTAATGAGGATAGAACATAACATAAATGTTTGGTCTTATATCCAATATAGTATCGTTAGGGTCGTCAGGGTTTCCATCTATTATAGGAAAACTCGATGTTAGAACTATACTTTCTGTGTAATAATGTTCGTATTTTTCAGCTGCTGAAACAGTATACGAATATTTGTAGCTATAAGTAAGCTCTGCTGTCATATCTGTAAAAATTTCTTTACTATTAACGGTGGCAGTATTGCCTCCCTCAACTGTAAGCGTAATCGTTCTGTTTTCAAGTACTATTTTGCTTTCATCATATTCAAGTGTAGAAAGATATTTTTGAATAAAATCCGCTCTTGAAGTTTCGTCAGGGTTATTCGAATAACCTGAACCTGATGTACCACTTGCTTGAGTAAATAAAATATCCATGTTATCAAATGCAAAATCATCTACATTATTTATCTCATAATATTTTGCACTTGTGTCTGGGATTTCTCCTGCGCCAGATTTTGAATTAATCTCTATAAGCGCATCATAATGATTTCCGGTTCCACCTGCTTCAATATCATAAACATAGGCATACATAACATCATTTTTATATTGACCAGTTTCATTGTCAAATTCAGGAAAAGAGTTCACTCCTCCTACATTTTCTGCTTCAGAGTCTAATATCTTTGTTAAATCCAGATTACTTAAAAAGCTAACATTAGTGTAGTTCTCATCTTTGCTACTATCTATATGAATTCGCTCTTCTTCAATAATTTGATGAATATCTTTTGACTCTATCTCTTCTGCAATATTTTGTGCTAAAGTAGTTGCCTCGTTCATCTTTTCAGCCTCTACGCTAAGCCTTGCAGAGGTTATAAAAGTAGACAATAATGGCACAACTACTATACCTAACATTACTATACCGACAAGCAATTCTACAAGGGAAAAGCCTCGATTATCTTTAACAATAAGTTTCAGTCTATTCAAATTTGTCTCCCCTTTCTTTATAAGTAAAACTACTTGTATAACAGCAAAAATTCACTAGACTTCTTTATGCTTGTTTCAGGTAGTTTTACTATAATTACCACGATATATTGTTAAATAAAATTATTCAGATTGTGCTGTCCTAAATGGGTTTGGTAAACCAAATACGCCTCTTGGCAATGGTAGCGGGTCGTATGGTGCCTCTTGATATGATACAAAGTATTTTGAAACACTATAGTCACAAAGCAGTCCGCCTGTTTCAGCGTCGTAAGCTATGTTAACTGTATCAAGTGATGTACGTGAACCGTACTCATAAATATCGTCTAAAGATTCTTTTAATTGGTCGTATGATAATGATATACCACCTGTAGATCCAGTAATTCTTTGTGCAGCCATATCAACTTTCATATCGTCTACATAGCTCGGAAACTCAGCTGTAGTAGTTGAATTACTAATAGTAATGCTGTTAAAGTCTATTGGCAATGCATTGCCCCATGATAAGAACCAAAGTGCAAAATCTTCAAAACTTACATATGAAGGATAATTAGTAAGCTCGCTGTTTATATAAGCACTAGCTATTGCTATACCATCTTCGTAAGTAGATAGATTTAAGTAAAGTTCTTCTAGCCTATCTCTCTCAGGTTGTTTTTCTTCTATACTTGTTTGGGTTTCTTGTATTTCTACTTGAATACCGTTATATACTACAAAATACAAGTAAACAAAACCTAGCAAACCTCCTAAGTATAGGAGTAGTTTTATTGAATTCTTTTTTGATTGACTCATAATATTAAACCGCCCTTATCTATAATTTAAAATACATACTATGAAATTAAAATTTCACAAATTATTCAGCAACAGCTTCTTCTACTACAGGTACTGCATAGTTAGCAGCAATTGAGAATGTTACAATTTCGCCTGTTTCGTCTTCAGACACACTTAGTGAGCTTACTTGAAGTTCACCTATAGACTCAAACGCTCTAAGTTTTGAAACTGTAAGGATTGCGTCTTCCATAGTCGCAGAAGTTAGGTTAAGTGTAACGCTGTCAAGTCCGCAAGATGCTGAAAGCACTATTAAGCTTGATGGCATTTCAGCCTCTAGCTCCTCTAAGAAAGCTCTTAGGCCTGCGTTGTTATTATCGTAAGCTGCCTCAATTATCTCAAATTGGTCTTGAGCTGCTTGATACTCTACGTATGTATTGTAAACTTCGTCTACGTAAGCTAGTTCAAGAATTCTGTTTTCCATGTCTTTTAATTCGTCTTGTTTGTCGCCTAGTTCCATATTAGCATTAAACACCATTGAGCCACCTGCGGCTAGTGCTACTAAGAAGAACAAAGCTGGCAATAACATTGAAAGTGGTGAAGACGCTTGCGCACCTTTTTTACCGCTTCTTAGCTCTGGTAATAAATCTAGTGGTTGCTTAATACTACCTAAGCAAGCTATAAACTCTGAATTTACTTTTACATAGCTTGGCACTTTGTCTAAGCCTACTGCAAACTCTAAATGGTCTGTTGGCATGCCTGAAATGCTTGTTACAGCTTCTCTTAAGCCTGCTAATTTACTGCAGTCGCCAAACAGAATAACTTGACCAACATTTTGATCTTTATAAACTGTTTTAAAGAAGTCAACACTTCTAACTATACCGTCAGCGAGGCGGTTAACAGAAAGATTTGCTCTTTCTTCAATCTCTTTGCCTTTAAAGAAGTCCACAGCAGATGCTGAGGTAATAGCTAGCTCGTAATCAGAGTCTTGCATATTATTCTCTTGCATAACAAGGCTTATTAAATCGTTTCCTCCAAAAGTAAAGCTTCTTTGTAATAGTAGGTTTTTACCGTCGAAGAATGAAACAAGTGTGTATTGAATACCTACATTTACATACATTGTAACACCAGGTCTTGCGAATGTACGAAGTGTTTGGTATTGTCCATTACCTTGTGCATCAATAGCAGTAATTGTCATTCCTAAAGCGTCTGCTAGGTTTTTGTAACCTGCAAGCATTGCATTAGGGGCAATTGTTATCATAACTTTTGTGTATGACTCGTCTGCTGCTTTTTTAGTGTCTAACACTGTGTAAGCTACTTGGTAGCTTGCTAAGTCCACTGGGAAGTGGTCTTGTGCGTTCATCTCTACTAATGAAGCAAGTTTAGGCTCTTTAGCGAATGGTAAACTTACCTCACGACTAGCGATACGTGAAGAAGTAACTGTGAAAGTTACGTTTTTGAGCCCACTTAAGCCTTTTTCTCTTAATTTTGAAAGAATAAGGTCTGCTAGCTCCTTAGGTTGGTTTATGTTTCCGTCTGCAACTGCGTCTTGCGGAATTAGAATTTTGAAACCATCTTCAAATTTAGGTACAGCTGTACCAGTTTTTGAAGCAGTACATACTTTTATGAAGCGTTCCCCCACTTCAATACTTAACATCTTAACAGCCATTTGTATAAATCCCTCTCTCTACAATATATTTTGTTACCAAAATTTATATGAAACAAATATGTTCTGTAGTTTCATATTAATATTGTAAAATTGCAGTAAAAAAACCGCAGTTACAATACTTTGTACGTTGTTATATAATATAAAATACAGCAAACAGAGCAATCTGTCAACCATATGTATATTCAAAATTGAATGTGCTTACTTTAAGTTAGTTTGTTAACAGCCTAAAGCGCACTAAAAAAGTTTAAATACCAGTTTACTATTGGTTCTCCCCATAACATTGAGATATACACCCCTAATGCTAGGTAAGGACCCATTGCTAAATCTCGTTTAGCTCCGAAAAATTTCATGCGTATTATATGAATTACACTGCCCACTAAACAGGCTAAGAAAAATGCTAATAATGATGAACCCAACCCTAAAAACAAGCCACAGCCCGCCATCATTTTTACGTCTCCGCCACCTATTGCCCTGCCTGCCGATAATATTAAGAGTAAAAACAGAACCCCTGACACCACCGCAAAGCCCAATAAGTGCTGTTGCCAATTGTCTAAATTTGCAAATAACCTTATAGCGCCTATAACCGCTATAAATACTGAAATGCTAAAGGGAATTTCTCTTGTTCTTGCGTCTATTACCGATAAAATTAAAAGTGCTGATGATAATAAGCAAGCTAAAAGTGCGTGTAGGTTAAAACCTAAAATTGTTACGTTTAAAAGCCATAATAGCACAGTGCACCCTTCAATAAGGGGGTATTGAAGGGATATGTGTGCTTTGCATTTACTGCATTTGCCTAAAAGAAATATATAACTGAAAAGCGGAATAAGCTCATACCAATGTAGCCTTTTGTTACAAGAGGTGCAATGAGATGGAGTGGTTACCACGGTCTCTTTTAGTGGTATGCGCAGTATACAGACATTGCTGAAACTGCCCACCATAAGGGCGAATAACCCAACTGTTATGTATAAGTATACAATTAACTCCATTCTCATTTTACCTTTCGTATTAATTCTCTACTAAGTCACTAATAACAATTACTCTTTCAGTGTTAGCAACACCATTGATATTTCTAGGTATTGAAATAGTAAATTCAAAATTTATTT
This sequence comes from uncultured Eubacteriales bacterium, assembly GCA_964369215.1. Classification (GTDB taxonomy): domain Bacteria; phylum Bacillota; class Clostridia; order Oscillospirales; family Acutalibacteraceae; genus SIG603. The sequence goes on along the minus strand of CAYJEZ010000004.1, from coordinate 12,444 downwards.
CACTATCACTTTCTCCTAAATCTCCTACAAAGTTAGTGAATTCAACAAATGATTCATTATAATCTTCATTTCCCATAAAATGTATTCCAGGAATATTATTATCATAATTAGGAGAAGACGGATCCATATTTGCAAGCCAGCTTGGTAAAGGAATAGTTATACTAATCTTACCACTATCATCAGAATAAATTCTAATTGTAGCTTCAGTAGTTGTCATAGAATCTCTAGGTTCTAAATTCTCAAGTGCTACCTCAGTTTCTACTATTGATTTCACCTGCTCTGCCGCAGACCTTAGTATATCGTCCTGTGTGTCTTCAACGTATTGAAAATACATAGGTGAGAGTATTGCTACTAATATAGCCAAAATGGCAATTATTATAATAAGCTCTACTAAAGAGAAACCCTTGTTATTATTGCCTTTAAGGCTTTTTAACATATTAAACTTTTTTGCCACTTTCATGTGCTATATTCCTTTCTTTTTTGGGTTGGGGTGTTATTAGTTAGGATTTACCTCTGATACTGTAAAGGTATTATTAGAATTAGTATATGCTATAGTGTAGTTCATAGACGCTCCACTTGCAGAATGTGGTAGACCAAATAATAGACCTAACGCATCTCCATCTAGTACTTGTGCATCAGTTGAACCATCATATGATTTATTAGTTCCTCCAGTAGGAGCAGTATATGCTAGAGTACCTTCAGTTACCCATACTTGACCGTTACGTCCCGCTGTCGCAGTAGGATTATCATTGCCATAAACAGTAATTGTGAAGTCTGCATTTGAAGGTATATCACTTTGTGCAACCTCAGCTTTTAGCATTGTAGCCATTTCATTAGCAGCTGCTTCTAGTGTAGCATTTCTTGAATCCTCTACATATTGGAAGTACATAGGAGCTAGGATAGCGATAAGGATAGCCATGATAGCGATAACGATGATTAACTCTACAAGAGAGAAACCTTTGTTGTTTTTACGAAGTTTTTGAACAAAATTTTTCATAATTTTTGTTTCCTTTCAAAGTTAAATTTAATAATAATTTTTTGCAATTTATATTGCGTATATTGTAAACCCTTAAGCAGTCCCCTAACCGCCTTGGGTGTTTACCATGTGTAATGGGGGTGCGATTTGTTTTGTAATTTGAAATGACTGTGAACTATGCACTGTGAACTGTGCACTATCAATCGTATTCCATTTCAAATTCTACGCTACTGCCGTCTGCGGATATTGTTATTACCGCTGGCACGTCAGAGCCACTTGCTTTCATATTGGCAACGCCTAATAGTTCGCCTAAGGTTCCCTCGTCACCGTTTAATGGAGTGTTTGTTGATATCTCCACAAACGCTGTTCCGTCGGGTGCTCTGTAGCTAACTCCGTCGGTTACTACCGTTACTTGGTCGTTGCCTGTTGTGGCATTTGTAGTAATTCTTATCTCTGTATCTGCACTAACTTTTAAATCGTTTTGTGCAATCTCGCCTTTTAACATAGTGGCTATCTCTTTTGCCGCATATTCTCTTGTAGTGTTTCTAGAGTCGTCTACATATTGAAAATACATAGGTGCTAAAATTGCAATCAATATAGCCATAATAGCCACAACAATTATAAGCTCAACCAGCGAGAAACCTTTGTTATTTAATTTTTTATTAAGCCTGTTCATTGTGACATTCCCTTTGTTGTTTTGTTTGGATATATCGGGCGGCCGATGACCGCCCCTACATTTTACTAATTTTGCGTTAATCTTACAGATTTCCAAGGTTGTCGTACAATGATGCCATTGGGCTGATAACCGCAAGAACGATACCACCAACAACAACTGCTAAAAATACGATGATAGCTGGCTCCATAGCCGCCATAATTGAGGCTGTTGCCATCTCTACCTCTTCGTCGTAATAATCTGCCAATTTATCAAGCATGCCCTCTAAATCTCCAACCTCTTCACCAATTTTTACCATATGGAATACTAGTGGTGGAAATCTTCCGGACCTCTCAAGTGGTTCTGCCAAAGTAGAACCCATCATAACATCTTCTTTAACCATTAAAACTGCATCTCTAAACAATGCATTTTTCATAACTCTACCAGATATATCTATTGCATCTATAAGCGGTACACCGGCTGCTATAAGTGTAGATAGTGTACGGCATAACCTTGATGAAGAGCTTTTTACTACCAAGTTACCAATAAGCGGCAATTTAAGTGTAATTCTGCCTAAGGTATATTGCCCAAACTCTGTTGCAGAGAAATATTTGTAAGCCATTACTATAACAAAAATTGCGCCTATTACTATGTACCAATACTCTTGCATAAACTCACTGGCGTTTAAAACTAAAACTGTAATAGCCGGTAGCTCTGTGCCAAGGTCGCTAAGCATTGCCTCAAACTGTGGTATAACAAAGGTTAAAAGTGCTATAACAACACCTATTGCAACCACAAAAACAACTGCAGGGTATACAGAGGCTTTTTTAATCATACCAACCAGTTTAGCGTCTTTCTCAAACTGTATAGCCATACGCTCAAAAGATATGTCTAAACTACCAGACGCCTCGCCTGCCTCTACCATTGTTATAAACAAGCCACTAAATATTTTAGGGAAGTCTAACATACACTCAGACAGTGCCCTACCTTGTTGTATACCTACTTTACATTCGTTAATCGCATTTGCAAGCGGTTTGTTCTCTGTTTGCTCTGCTAGCATCTCAAGTGTTGCAACAACGGTAACACCCGCTGAAATAATACTTACAAACTGCCTACAAAAAACCGCTAGGTCACGCGCTTTTGGCTTTTTCTCAAAAATTGTAATGTTTAGGTCTTTGTTAAGCGCTGATGCCTCGTTAAGAGTTGCAATAACAATTCCCTCACCTTTAATAAGCGTAGCCGCTACATCACGCGCATCTGCGTCTATTGAACCTTTCACCGCTTTTCCGTTTTTGTCAAAACCGGTGTAACTAAAACTTGCCAATAAAAACACTCCTATCCTTCGAAATTCTTAAAATTTATCAATATAATCCCCTATGTTTGCCGTGGGTGTTCGCTAAATTAATCTTCGTGCTAAGGCTGTTGGGTCTTGGGCATACATCATAGCGTCTTCACCTGTTATCATATTGTTTTGGTAAAGCTCTAAAATCGAGTCGTCCATTGTTTTCATACCAACCCTTGCGTTTGTCATTATAACCGACGGAATTTGATATGTTTTAGCCTCACGAATATTATTTCTTATAGCGGAGTTTGAGAACATAACCTCAAACGCTGCCGCCCTGCCGCCACCTATTTTAGGTATAAGCTGTTGAGATACAACCGCCTCTAAAACGTCGGCTAGCTGTGTTCTTATTTGCTGTTGTTGCCCCGGAGGGAAAACGTCAATTATACGGTCTATTGTGTTTGCAGCGCCAACTGTGTGAAGTGTTGAGAAAACCAAGTGGCCTGTCTCTGCCGCTGTAACTGCAACCGATATTGTCTCAAGGTCCCTCATCTCTCCTACTAGTATAACGTCGGGGTCTTGCCTCAACGCCGCCCTAAGTGCAGGAGGGAAACCGTTTGTGTCGCTACCTACCTCGCGTTGATTGACAACCGAGTTTTGATGTCTATGCAAATACTCTATTGGGTCTTCAAGAGTAATTATATGTCTTTTTCTCTTTCTGTTTATCTCATTTATAAGGCTTGCAAGAGTAGTAGATTTACCGCTACCTGTAGGACCTGTTACAAGAACAATTCCTCTCATCTTATCGCAAAGCCCTACCACCGAGTTCGAAATTCCAAGCTCTAATGGGTCTGGTATTCTTAAGTTTAATACACGGGCAACCATTGCATAAGTGTTACGTTGCATAAATACATTTATACGAAACCGTCCTGTAGCTCTTTCAGAGTGGGCAAAGTCAACCTCGCCTTTTTCATCAAGTGTTCTAATCTGCTTTTCGTTCATTATGCTTTTTGCTAATGTTTCTACATCTTCGGGAGATAGAATATCGGGTAATAATGGTGTAAGGCTACCGTCTATTCTTGCCATTGCCGGAATACCAGTTGTAAGGTGCAAGTCTGACGCACCTCTTTGCACAGCCATGGTTATAAGTTCTTTAAAGCTTATCATTCTGTAGCAATCCTCCCTATTTTATGTCTCAAACGAAACTTTTAACATTTCTTCTATTGTAGTAATTCCCATTTTAACATATTCTGCGGCACTGGCACGAAGTGTTTTCATACCGCTTGCAACCGCTGAGTTTTTAATTTGCTCTGTAGTGCCTTGCTTTGCAACTATTGTTTTAAGCTCAGGTGTCATTTGCATAATCTCATATATACCAACACGGCCTAAAAATCCTATGTCGTTACATCTTGTGCAACCAACAGCCTCTTTAATCTCTAAAGTCTCGCTCTCTGGCACGCCTAAAATTGCTTTTTCTTCAACAGTAGCCTCTCTTGTACGAGCACAACTGTTGCAAAGCCTTCTAACTAGCCTTTGTGCCAAAACACCAACAACCGAGTCAGCAATAAGGAAAGACTCAACGCCCATATCTATAAGACGAGTAATTGTTGCAGCCGAGCTGTTTGTATGCAGTGTACTTACCACCAAGTGACCTGTAATTGACGCTTGAATAGCTATCGAAGCTGTCTCAAGGTCTCTAATCTCACCTATCATTATAATGTCGGGGTCTTGACGAAGTATTGAACGAAGTGCAGAGGCAAATGTAAGCTCTGCCTTAACGTTAACTTGAACTTGGTTTATTCCTTGAATATTCGCCTCAACAGGGTCCTCAACTGTTATTATGTTAACATCTTCTCTGTTAAGCTCTCTAAGCGCTGTGTAAAGTGTAGTAGATTTACCACTACCTGTAGGACCTGTAACCAAAATAATTCCGTTAGGGTTTGCCAATATATGGTTAAATCTCTCTAGTTCGTCAGGTTGCATACCAAGCTCTGCCTTAGATTTTGTAAGACCGGTTTTAGATGCAAGCCTCATAACCACTTTCTCACCGTATGAGGTAGGAAGTATTGAAACACGAATATCATACTCTACACGGTCAATAACTGTTGACATACGACCATCTTGAGGTTTTCTCTTCTCTGATATATCCATACCGCTCAAAATCTTAATACGAGTTGAAATAGCAGGCATAAGTTTTATATCGTAAAGCATTTTCTCCATCATCGAGCCGTCTATTCTGTATCTTACTCTAACATTCTTCTCTAATGCCTCAATATGAATATCTGACGCTCTTTGTCTTGCCGCTTGCTCTACTATTGAGCGTACAAGCTGAACAATTGGTGCATTCTCTAGGTCTGCTTGAGCCGCTAACTCTTCTTCCTCCATTTGTTGAAGTTGAAGTTCGCGCTCTCTTGTGTACTGTTCTGCCGCAGACATTGCCTCACCAGTACCGAAGTATCTATCTAATATATAGTTAATCTCGCCTATAGTAGCAATTCTAGGCTCTACCATGTAGCCTGTTACAATGGATATGTCGTCTTGCGCTACCATATTAAGCGGGTCTGACATTGCAAGAATAATAACGCCCGGATTTCTTTCACTGTAGCCTACCGGCACAACATTGTGCTTTCTTAGCACTGAACCATTTATTAATGATAACACTTGTGTATCTATTCTTGTATTTCTTAAATCTATTCTAGGTATATTTAATTGTAATTGTAATACGTGGGCAATGTCATCATCTGTAACAAACCCCATTGCCAACAAACACTCACCTAACTGTCTGTGTTGTTTTTTCTGTTCATCTAGCGCTAACCCTAGCTGATCTTCAGATATTCTGCCGTGCATAACCAATAAGTCGCCTAAACGAAATTTTCTGGTATTTTTAACTGCCATATTAAAACCTCCTAATCAATGGAGCTAACTGTAAAGGAGCTATTCAAAAAGAACTACTCAGCAAGTTAAGCAACCTGTTCATCATTCTATCACATTAAAGCTATAATTGTCAATAAATATTGGGGTCACTTTTAGCTACATGTAAGTAGTAAGCACCCACTCTTAAAACCTACTATACACATTATGATTAACCTAAAAATCATATTCATACTATAAAATCTTCAAACAAGTAACATTATATTCACAATGAATACAACTTGTTACCAAAATACAACTCTCTTAAACTTGTGTTCACATTATATAACATTGCAGTTTGTTTTTCAATAGATTTCGAACAGAAAATCTAACATATAACTTTAGGTTATGCTTAAACACATAGCGATACAAAATTACTGTGATAAACAGCTAAATTAACAATTTTTAATGTAAATAATATATAGCAATTAAATAGTAAATTGTTTTAAATTACTTATGTCTATATTATCAAAGCACTCTTTATCAAAAAATTTTAAAAGTTTATTTGCAATTATTTTTGTTCCACCCACTATATTGCTCTCGATATTAAGAGGCATTACAGGGTCGTGTACACTAAGCCTTAACAACAGCCAACCGTCTCCATCTTCTTTTGAGAAAGACACTCTAACACCCTCACGGCTATCGTCTGCAACTTTGTAACCATTGTCGTTTGCATATTGCTCTAATTTAATTATTACATTCTCACCAACCGTTTTAAAGTCTTTAGCAGTAATTGCAAATCTAATTTCAGCATCTTCTTTAGCGTGTTTTAAATCTTTTATTAAAGAGCTAAGGCTCTCTCCTTTTTTTCTAAGTTGCGCCATTTTTATTATGATTTTTGTTACTAAATAAGCACCGTCGTCTAAAAAGTAATTCTCTCTAAACGCAGCATGTCCACTTGTCTCTATAGCTAAAGGAGAGTTAATACCCTCATTATTAAGCTTTACAGATTCATTAATAACATTTTTATATCCTCTTTTAAACCTGTGGTGTTTTCCTCCAAGGGTAGTTTCAATATAATCTTTAAGCCCGTCAGATGTAATTGAGTCGGTTACTATAGTTGCGCCCTCGTCACCCTCTGTAGCAATAGCAGCTGCTATCGCTACTAAAGCATTACGGCTTATCTCGCTTCCGTCTGCATCAATTGCTGCTCCTCTGTCAACGTCAGTATCAAAAATAACTCCTAAATCAGCTCTTGCAGCTATAGTAGCATCAGAAATAGATTTGATAGCAACTTTATCTTCTGGGTTAGGTATATGATTAGGAAACATTCCGTCTGGTTCAAGAAACTGGCTACCGCTTATATCTGCACCCAGCGGTTTTAAAACATCGTTTGCATAAAATCCGCCTGCACCGTTACCTGCATCTACAACTATTTTAAAGCCTAGTAGCGGTAAGTCGAAATTGTCTGCCTTAACCTCTTCTTTTATCTTATCTTTCAATATATCGGCATACTCTTTCATAAAGTCACTGTTAACAACTTTGCCTTCACATTCTATACTAGGTTTTGCACCATTTTGTGCATAAGATAAAATCTCACTAATGTCAGAACTCTCAAGCCCTCCATCTTTTGTGAAGAATTTCAACCCGTTTCTATTAAAAGGGTGATGACTAGCAGTTATTTGCACTGAGGCATCACATGGTAAATTTAAAACCGCCATAAACATTGAGGGGGTTGAAGCCAATGAGCAAAAGTACACCTCTACACCATATTTTGTTAACACCTTACATAGTGCGCTCGATATTCTGTTTGCAGATATTCTTGAATCATGCCCTATCGCTATTTTCAAACCCTTTGAAGTTTTACCCAGTTTTTTCTCGCACCAAACAATAAAACCAGCTGCCATATTTTCCACTGCTTCATCGGTTAAATTAATTTCTTGCCCAGCAACACCTTCGCTAGCCACTCCTCTTATATCTGTTCCACTTTTAAATATATTGTAATCCATATTCTAATCAGACCTTTCATTATCATTTTACAAAAACTGCCACTGTCAAAACATGTTTTGACAGTGGTAAATAATTTTATGAGCTTTTATAAATCCAAACCACAGCTACCATGGTCATGTGCGTCTTCTTTAATTTCTCCAACAAAAGGAGTAGGGTCTATGCCTTGTCTGGTGTAATAATCTGCAACAGCAGACTTAATAGCTTGCTCTGCTAAAACAGAACAATGCACCTTTACAGCTGGCAAACCATCTAAGGCTTGCATAACTGCTTTATTAGTAAGAGATAAAGCGTCTGTAATAGTTTTACCTTTTATCATTTGCGTAGCCATACTGCTTGTAGCAATCGCTGCCCCACAACCGTAAGTCATAAAACTTACATCTTCTATTATCTCGTTATTTACTTTAATATACATTCTCATTATATCGCCACATTTTGCATTTCCAACCTCGCCTACTCCGTTTGCATCTTTAAGCTCGCCAACGTTTTGAGGGTTAGCAAAATGTTCCATTACTTTTTTACTATATGCCATAGTTATCTTTCCTTTCTATAATCAAGCCTCACCTTTAACTATTTTATCCCATAGTGGTGACATTTTTCTAAGTTTATCAATTATTGGGGGCAACACTTCTATTATATACTCTGCATCTTCTATAGTAGAAGTATCTGAAAAACTAAGTCTTAACGAGCCGTGCGCTACCTCGTGTTTTAAGCCTATTGCCAAAAGCACATGGCTTGGGTCTAAGTCTCCGCTTGTACACGCAGAGCCCGAAGAAGCACTAACACCCTCGAAGTCGAGCATTAATAATAGCGCCTCACCCTCGACGCCCTCAAAACAAAAACTCGTATTGTTTGCTAGTCTTTTATCTCTATCTCCTGTTAATCTGCTTCTGTCTATTTTTAATACTTCACGTATTAACTTATTTTGAATATCTCTAAGCTTATTGTTTTTTTCTTCTAAATTCTCATAAGCAAGCTCCATAGCCTTTGCCAAAGCAACAATATAAGCTACATTCTCTGTACCTGCTCTTCTTCTACTCTCTTGAGCACCACCGTGAATTAAGTTAGGCAGAATTAATCCTTTTCTAATATAAAGTGCACCAATTCCTTTAGGAGCATGTAGTTTGTGCCCACTTAATGAAAGCATATCAATATTTTCATCTTTTACGTTTATTTCTAATTGTCCTACCGCTTGTACAGCGTCTGTGTGCAAAACAATTTTATTTTCTTTGCATATATCTCCAATTTCTTTTATCGGCTGAATAGTTCCTATTTCGTTGTTTGCATACATTATTGTAACTAAGCCTGTTTTATCTGTAATAGCATTTTTTACATCTTCAGGTTTAACTATTCCGTTTTCATATACATCTAAATAGGTTATTTCAAAACCATCTTTAGCAAGAACCTCACAACAGTGCAAAACTGCATGGTGCTCAAACTTAGTAGTAATAATATGATTTTTACCCATTGTTTTCATTTTTTTCGCGTATGATTTTATAGCCCAATTATCACTCTCACTGCCTCCGCTTGTAAAGTAAATCTCGCTAGCATTGCAACTGAGTATATTCGCTATTTTCTCTCTTGCTTCTTCTATTGCTTCTCTCGCCTCTACTCCTATAGAATAAAGACTTGATGGATTTCCGTAATTCTCTGTAAGGCAAGGCAACATCGCCTTTAACACCTCTGCCGATACCGCAGTAGTTGCAGCGTTATCTGCATATACTTTTCTGCCCATTTTCTATTACATTCCTTTCGCTATAACTTTATCTATCAATATATTTCTTAGTCTCATAACTTATTATTCTATTTGTTCAGATATAATATACACTAAAATGGTATACATTGCAATAGAAAAAAGAAAATTTTCTATATAAATTAATAAAATGCCAATTTACACAATAAAATTAGAATAAATACATAAAAGATTAGCTATGCTTTACTTGACTTTATTGCTAATAAAAGGTAATATTATTAATATATGTATTGTTCTGACCGAAAACCAATTTGGCAAGGTATGCCTAATTTTGTATTAAATGCTACTAAAAAGCATAAACTATAATTAATTTTGTTCGGACTTATATCTAAGCACGTGTTAAAAAAGTAAATATAATATCTTTTCTTCAAATGCGTTTTTTTATTATGCAATTGGGATTTGTTGTTGTTCGCTTTTTTGCTTTTTTAAACACATCACATTATAACTACTAGTATTCTGCAATAAAATTAAGATGCCAAAAGCCCAAACTAAAGGTTTATCGCATTTTAAAATAGCGATTATTAGTAAGCATGTTAGATATTGTTTTTTAATAATATCTACTAGCGCACAACAGAAAGGAATGGTCATTTAGATGCCAGAAAAAAAAATTAACCCCATAAAAAAAAGTCAGTCGTCAACGCCTAAGCAGCAAGACCAAATGCTTGGTATGACAAACTCAAACGCTATAAACACATTAGGCAAAAAGGATAACATGTACGAAAAAATTGCTCCTTTGCCTACAACTCCAAAAGTTGAAACTGAGCAAAAAGCTCAAAATAAAAATTCCGTACAAAATAATAAAAAACCTACAAAAAAGCCACAGGCTAAAAAAACTCAAAATAAAAAAGTAGAAGAGACGGAAATTAAGCCGGAAATTAAGCATTTACCTGTTCAAAATAAAAACGGAAAAGCTAAACAAACACAAACTAAATCTGACGAAGCTAAAAAAGCTCAACCAGAGCTAAATAGCACTAGAAAAACAAACAATAAGCCTACCACTAAAACTACAAAAAAATCTAACAATAACAAGCAAAACAAGCTAAAACCTGCACCGTCACTAAAAGTTTATTTCTTGGGTGGACTTAATGAAATAGGAAAAAACTTCACAGTTTTCGAGTGCGGTGATGACATGATTATTGTTGACTGCGGACTGGCTTTTCCTGATGATCATATGCTTGGTATTGACATAGTAATACCTGATTTTACATTTATTGAGAAAAACTTTGAAAAAATTAAGGCTATTTTTATAACTCATGGTCACGAGGACCATATTGGCGCTATGCCTTATCTTCTTAAAAAAATTAATGTACCTGTTTACTCTACAGCCTTAACTTTAGGCTTATTAAAAGTAAAATTAAAAGAGCATAATTTACACAATATTGTTAAATTGAATGTAACAAAAGCTGGCTCAACAATAAAAGCAGGCTGTTTTAATGTTGAGCTAATAAGGGTAAACCACTCTATTTCAGATGCTGTAGGCCTTGCTATTGGCTCGCCAGCAGGAACTGTAATTCACACAGGTGACTTTAAAATAGATTTTACCCCTCCACACGGAGAGGTTATAGACTTAGCACGCTTTGCAGAGCTTGGCAAACAAGGTGTTTTAGCACTTATGGCAGACTCTACAAACTGTGAGAGGCCTGGATACACTGTTACAGAGCAAAAAGTGTCGGAAACGCTTGACATGCTCTTCTCGAGGGCAGATAAAAAGCGTATATTGGTTGCCACTTTTGCCTCTAACATAAGCCGTATTCAACAAATAATTAATTGTGCTATTAAATATAAAAGAAAAGTAGCTTTATCTGGAAGAAGTATGCTAAATGTTATAGCTGTAGCTACTGAACTTGGTTATTTAAGTATTCCAGAGGGTTTGTTAATAGACTTATCTATTATAAACAGATATGAAAATGAACAAATTGTGCTTATCACAACTGGTAGCCAAGGCGAGCCTATGGCAGCTTTGTCTAGAATGGCAGTAGCAGAGCACAGACAAGTAGAAGTAGGCGAAAACGACTTTATTATTATCTCGGCTAGGCCAATTCCGGGCAATGAAAAAACTGTTGGAGCAGTAGTTGACGAGCTTTTAAAAAGAGGTTGCGACGTTGTTTATGAGTCTATGTATGAAGTTCATGTATCAGGGCATGCATGCCAAGAGGAGCTAAAACTTATACACAGCCTAGTTAAACCTCAATACTTTATTCCTGTTCATGGCGAGCAAAAACACCTTATTAAGCATGCTAATTTAGCTATGCAAATGGGAATGCCTCGCGAGAATATATTCTTAGGAGATGTAGGAAAAGGAATAGAGCTAAACAGAGACTTTATGAAACTTACCCCTGATGTGCCTGCTGGAGAGATAATGGTAGACGGCATAGGTGTTGGAGACGTTGGAAGCATTGTTTTAAGAGACAGAAAACTTTTAGGAGACGACGGACTTATTATTACAGTTTGTACAATAGATTTTTCTTCTGGTCAGCTTGTTGCAGGACCTGATGTTGTATCTCGTGGTTTTGTTTATGTTCGTGAATCTGAAGAGCTTATGGACAAAGCTAAAAAAATTGTAAACACTGCAGTAGAGTCTTGCATTGATGAGAACCTATTTGAGTGGAATGCTATTAAAATGAGAATTAAAGATAGCTTAGGAAAATTTTTATACGAGAAAACAAGACGTAAACCTATGATATTACCTATAATTATGGAAGTATAAAGTGTGAAGCTTCGTTTCACACAAAAAAAGTTTTGACTTTTCAAATCTTACAATTTGAATTTGCTTACGCAAAGCACTCAAAACTTACTCATAGTGGAATACTAATGTGAAGCTTCGTTTCACACAAAAAAGTTTTGACTTTTCAAATCTTACAATTTGAATTTGCTTACGCAAAGCACTCAAAACTTACTCATAGTGGAATACTAATGTGAAGCTT
>CAYJEZ010000003.1:0-42123 GCA_964369215.1 uncultured Eubacteriales bacterium | reverse complement strand
GCCCCTACATTATTTAGTCATTTTAGACAAAGAATTTCTATTTCGTCACAGTCCCCTTTAATTATTTTATTAATGCATAATTTACTATTAATCAGGTGGAAATAATCTTAATATGTTTCGTACGCTTATAAAAGTCTCTACGTCTCCTGTTTTAAAATCAATGTAGTCTTGATTTTCATTTTTTAGATAAAGCTCTATATAGCTTGGTTTCTCATTCTTTTGTGAACCACCAATTCTAAGTGCCATTTTAGTGTTTATATCATATATTCTTATAATAAAGTCGGTGCCTGTTTGTGTGTACTCATAGCCGTCAAAGTCACTCCATGTCAAATCTTCACCTTTATCTGCTAGCGTTAATAAATCGTGGTCTGTAAACTTTTTATACTCAACCGAAAATATTGATAATTTTGTAGGATACGTTGAATTTCCGATTAGTTCTTCTGTAAACACTTTAACAGTGCCTCCAACCACAAAATTATCAAAGCTTATATTAACTCCCTCTTCGTCGGTAAATTCGGTATTTTCTGCTACAATAAGCACTTCGTCGCCTAAAAAGCTACCGTTTGGAATTGGCTTTGCAAGCATTGTTTTATTCTCACTATCAATTTCAATAATAGTAGCAGGTATTCCGTACTTTGTTGCAGATGCGCCGAGCTTGACATTAGATAAACTCATGCTATATTCGCTTAGGGCGTCTTCTAGTTGAGCTGAAAGTTCTTCTTGTATTGCAATAAGCTCTTCTTTTGTAAAATCTTCTTCATTTACCTGTTTTATCGATATATGTGCTCCAGTTTTAAGGTCTGACAAAATATATGCTATTTGTTCTATTTGCGACACAAGCGGTATACCATAAATCTCATCTTCGTTTAACGTTTCTTCAGTGCTATCTTTTAGTGTGTAATAGGTTGTTCCTGCAATATCTCTCCAAGTGTAAAGATCTATGCTTAATGCCGCATCTACATTATGCTGAGCTGACGAACTACTTAAAAGCCCGACACCGAGAACAGCGACAATAGTTAATGCTACTACACTAATTAAAAACGTAGGTTTTTTATATAACATGACATTCTTCACCCTGCCTTTCGGGTCTCCCTCTCCAAATGCAAGAGGGGAATTAAATACAAATTTTTTACCAGTTGCTATTCGCATAAGAGACTGAACGTACTCTACCCTTATGTCTCTTGTAATATTTTTCATTACAGCCTCGTCGCAAGACATCTCCATATCTTTGCCGGATATTGAAAACGCAAGCCAAACCAATGGGTTAAACCAGTGAATGCTCAGTGCTATAAACGCCAGTATTCTAATAATATGGTCTAGCCTTTTTATATGGTGCTTTTCGTGCAGTAATACAAACTCTGTTTCGTTATTAGGCAGTGATGAGGGAAGATAAATTTTAGGTTTAAATATACCTAAAACAAAAGGGGTTATAATGTGGTCTGCCTTGTAAACATTTGCACCTATATTAACTGCACCCACAAGAGTTTTTTTAATTTTATTGCAATTTAGTATGCTTATAACCGACATTATTACTACACCAATAGCCCACATGTAGCTAATAGGAACAAGGTAGGTGTTAAGCACTGTATCAGGAGGAGAAACTCCGTCTGAAGCTGTAACAACATATGCTCCATTATCACCATTAGCTATAGGCTCTATGCCGTTTTCTATTGCAGTTATAAACTCTGGTAAATTGTCGTGATAAATATTTACATCGCCTACATAAGTATTAAAACTTTCTTCTAATGTGCTACCATTATTAATATTTTCAGGCAAAAATGAGAAAGTGTTCTCAAATGTGATTGGAGTTAAAAGCCTAACAAGCACCACTAACCATAAAATGTAAGTAAATTTTTTAGGTGCTTTGATGAGTAATAGCCTTGCAATTAATACAAAAATAATAACAAAACTAGCCGCAACACTCATCTCAAGTATTATAGCAAACAAACTGTTTAACATATGCTCACCCTCTTTTCTTGTATTTGTTTATACCGAAATTAACTTAGATGCAACTACATAAATAAAGCAATAAGCTTTTATTTATGTGGTTTTAAATTTAGAACTTATTAGAGGTTAGTTTCTATATTTATCTACAAATTGCTGAATTTCCTCAAGGTCTTTGTTTGAGAGAGTTTTTCTCATTGCAAATGCTGCTAAAAATTTAGGCAACGAGCCAGAGAAACTCTCTTCTACATATTCTTCGCTTTGTGCAGCCATAAACTCATCTTTTGTAATTAAAGAGCTTACAGTTCCTCCATTGTTTATGAAAATGCCTCTCTCGCTAAGTCTTCGTAGTATCGTGTAGGTTGTCGACCTGTTCCATGTTAGCTCTTTTTCTGCAAGGTTTACAAGTTCGCGTGTGCTCAGTGGCTCGTTATCCCATATAATATCTGCAAACTTCATTTCAATTTCGCCCATTTTATACGCACCCATTGTAAATGCTCCCTTCATATAAATAATACCTGTTTACAAGCAGTAAACTTTGTTTGTGATTACAGTCTACCATTTGTAAACAATTTTGTCAACTTTAATTTTAAACAAAAATATTAATAGTGTTTATATATTTTAAACAAAGATTAAAAGGCGATGATTATATTTGACCAAAAAAAGAAAATATGTTATAGTTAAGCAACTTGGCAAATAATATTTGACTACAATAAATGTATATTTTGTAATTGAAGTACATGTTGCTAAAACGATAATTAAGGGGCAAATATAATATGATGGTTAAAATAGCAGGAATTACACAGGAGTCTATTGTAGACGGAAAAGGCTTTAGATATGTTGTGTTTACGCAAGGATGTCCACACGCATGCAAAGGGTGCCACAACCCTGAAAGTTGGGATTTTAACGCAGGCACAGAGAAAAGCATAGACGAAATTTTTGAAGAATTTAGAGAAAACCCAATATTAAAAGGAATTACTTTTTCAGGCGGCGAACCGTTTTTGCAAACAAAACCTCTTATCGAGCTAGCGAAAAAGGTGCATGCAATAAAAAAAGATGTAACCGTTTATACAGGTTACACCTATGATGAGCTTATAGCTATGAAAAATAAAGAGGTTGCCGAACTTTTAAACGAGACAGACCTTTTAATAGATGGAAAATTTATTGAAGAGCAAAAAAACCTAGAGCTTTTGTTTAGAGGAAGTGAAAACCAAATGCTAATTGACATGAATGAAACAAGAAAAAATGGAGAGCTTACACTTTTAAAAGAGTGAAACCACTACAAAGTCATAAAAAGTAAAATAAAAAAGTTAAAGACAGTGCCTATTGGCACTGTCCTTAATTTTCACCCTTAATTAAAAAGGGGAGAAACCGAAAAATAAAGAATTAGTTTTCTTTCATTTTCGCAAAGCACTCGCTGCAGTAAACTGGGCGATCCTCACGAGGTCTGAATGGAACAACTGCGTCTTGTCCACAAGATGCACAAGTAGCTGTGAATTGCTCACGCTCTGATCTCATTGCAGATTTACGGTTTGTACGGCAAGATTTACATCTTTGTGGCTCGTTTACAAAGCCTTTTGAATCATAAAACTCTTGCTCGCCTGCTGTGAATACGAACTCATCTCCGCACTCTTTGCATGTTAGTGTTTTGTCTTCGAACATTTTGAATTACCTCTCTTTGAGTTGATAAAGAATTTTCGCCCTGCACGGAGTCGCACCGATTGTTAATTAAGCTCTAAAGGGCATATTTTTAAGGTAGTACCTAAAAGGCAACCTTAAACAACTTTTTTTGCTTTTAATTTTGCTCGTACCCTTTGCACTGCATTGTCAAAAGCTTTTACAGAAATACCGTATTTTAATGGAATTTCCGACCTCTTACAACCGCTTAAATATAGTGCCAAAACCTTTTTCTCAAAGTTAGATAAAGATAAGTGGATTTGATTTAAAACAGCATTAAAGTCTTCTCTTCTCTCAAGCTCCCCTTCAGGAGACGGAACGGAAAATCGTATTTCATCTAATGGTACCGAATTTGTAAGAAGTGAATTACCTTTACTGCTGCGACGTCTATACTCATTTTGTATACGATTTTGTATACAAGTTCCTGCATAAGTTTTGAATAAAACGCCACGATTCTCGTCATAGCTTGTAGCGGCTATATAAAGCCCCAACAAACCCTCTTGTATAACGTCCTCAACATCATACAAGCTATTTTTTAGAAACTCAGAAGTTTTTAACCTTACAAGCCATAAATATCTGAGCTCAAGCTCTTTAAAAGCACCCGCAACTTTTATATTTTTGCAAAGTTCACTGTCAGTTAAACTACTAAAATCCCTCTGCATACATGCACCCCATATAATTCACTAGGTTTGAGTATACACCAAAACAACAGGCACGTCAACACTTTTATTAATCTTTGTGTAATATTTGTTTATTTAAGGTGTATAGACACGCTAATATACTACTATTTCACAAAAAAATATATAAAATCCTAGTTTTAGTGACAAATAATTTTTAATATTCATATAGCTAGCTATTAATTAAAGTCTTATTATTTGCCTTTATAGTTTAACTTATAATCGTTTTGTTGTGCACATTATATAACAAAATAATAATAATTTTAAAAAAAATAATAAATTTTAAGAAATTAGACATTTACACTACACATTTTATTAATTTTATGGTATAATTCTCTGATAACAAAATAAGTTAAATAAATAAAATGTTAAAGGTGGCAGAAAAGATGTTGAGATATGTGTTAAGACGTATACTATATATAGGTATAGTATTCCTCTTATTATCATTTATTTTATTCAGTTTGTTTCAAATGGTTCCAGGAGACCCTGTGGCCATGCAAATATCTGACCAAGCTATGAGCTTGTCTCCTGAGCAGTACGATAAACTGTACGCTGAGACAGCCGCGAGAATGGGAAAAGATAAAAGCTTTATGGAGCAATACTTGATTTGGATAGGAGATATACTTACAGGAGAGTACGGTAGGTCTGCTTTTCACAGAATGGAAGTTATTGACCTAGTAACTGTGCCTATGCAAAATACAATTTCATTAAATATTATAACAATGGCTTTAGTGTTTGCTATTGCAATACCTTTAGGTGTTTTTACTGCAGTTAAAAAAGGTACTTTATTCGATAAAGCAGTGCAAGGTATAACCATTATGAGTTATGGACTTCCAAGCTTTGTTATAGCCCTTGGTGCAATAGTAATTTTTGCTATTATATGGCCAGTTTTTCCTATAAGCGGTTCTTCTACTGCTGGATTTGTTGGAACAGAGTGGGAAATGTTTGTAGATAGGCTATATCACATGGCTTTACCTGTGCTTGTTATGACATTCTCAAGCCTTACAGGAATTGTTAGGTATGTTAGGGCAGAGATGATAAATGTTCTTAGAATGGACTACATTAGAACTGCAAGAGCCAAGGGACTTAAAGAGAAAGTAGTTATTTATGCCCACGCATTTAGAAACGCCTTAATTCCTGTTGTAACTATTATGACAGGTTGGTTTGTAGGAATTTTCGGTGGTTCTGTTGTAATAGAGAGCATCTTTGCTTGGAACGGAATAGGCGGACTTCTTATAGACTCCTTAAGGCAACAAGACTTTACGGTTGTTCTAGCTTTACAAATGTTCTATATATTCTTAGGCTTAATATCAAGCTTGTTCTTAGATATTATATACGGATTTATAGACCCACGAGTTAAGCTTGTTAAATAATAAAAGGAGGAGATAACAATATGAAAGAAAATAAAAAGAAAAGACCTAGTTTGTTCTCTGCTCTTTTTGGCAGTAGAAATAAAAATCTTGATGTGTATAAAGAAGAAGCCGTGCAAAGCCCGGGCATGACAATGTTTAAAAACTTCTTATCCAATAAAATAGCAATGTCTGGCGTTATTTTGTTTTTTGCTACATTTATTACATGTTTTGCAGTGCCTTTTTTTATAGAGATAGACCCAGCGTACACAGACATTACACAACAAAATGTTGCACCTGGCCTTAATATGATGAGCGTACCAGTACAATTAGAAAGTGACTTAGCTGTAATATCTCCAGGCTCTACATATGGTGCAGGGGTTACTAACAGCGGTGCACTTTATATGTATGGACAATTTACAGATGACAAAATGGTTCAGCTTCCTTCAGATATGGGTAAACTTGTAGATGTATCTGCAGGCCAAAATCATCTTTTAGCCTTAAATGACCAAGGTGAGCTTTTTACTTGGGGTTTTGATAGATTTGGGTTAGGGCAAATTCCATCTGAGGTTGAAAACTTTGAGGGAAATATTAAAGATATTGGAGCTGTTTATCAGTTGTCATATGCTTTGTCAGACCAAGGAGAACTTGCTTATTGGGGCAATGAGAATATTCTTACAGTTAACGGTTTAAGCGATTATCAAGGAAATATAGCACAAGCAGAGTTTAATACTGCTACAGGCATGATATTAACAGAGGATAAAGAGGTTGTAGTTCTATTAAAAACAGATACTCCACTTACAAGAATCCCTGAGGAAATTCAAGGAAAAGTTATAGATATAGCATTATCAGACAAAAATGCAGCCGCTATTACAGAAGACGGTAAAATGCATGTATGGGGTGACGGCACAGCGGCAGCTGCTACACTTCCTGAAGAATACAGTGACGTTAAATTCAGCATTGTAGAGGGAGGAAGGTCTCACTTTACTGCACTTAGTGAAGACGGCACCGTTTACAGCTGGGGCGATAATAACCACGGACAAACCGATGTACCTTCTGGGCTTACAAGTGCGTCTGAAATATTTACAGACTTTCACCAAAACTATGCTATAGACGCAAACGGCACTCTTCACTCTTGGGGTCTTGAAGGATATATAATGGGTAGTGACGGCGTTGGTAGAGACGTTTTCTTACGTGTTGTATCAGGTGGTAGAATGACGATGACCGTTGGTGCTTTAGCGATTGTAATTTCAACATTTATTGGAGTTATAGTAGGTGGTGTTTCAGGCTATTACGGTGGAACATGGATAGATACACTATTAATGCGTGTTGCAGAGGTTGTAGGTAATTTACCGTTCTTGCCTTTTGCAATGATACTTTCAGCAATATTAGGAAACACCGTATCAGAGACGGGTCGTATACTGCTTATAATGGTTATTTTAGGTATTTTAGGTTGGACAGGCCTTGCAAGAATGTTAAGAGCTCAAATTCTTGCAGAGAGAGAAAAAGAGTTTGTTACAGCTGCCAAAGCGCTTGGTATTAGAGAGGGCGCAATTATATTTAAACATATTTTGCCAAATGTGTTGTCACTATTAATAGTATCTACAACACTTGGTTTTGCTAGCTCAATGCTTACAGAGTCTGCACTTTCGTTTATAGGCTTTGGCGTTACAGAGCCAAACCCAACTTGGGGTAATATGCTTAATCAAGCTCTTGACTCACAGGTTATGATAGAGTTTTGGTGGCAATGGATTTTCCCGGCACTTGCACTATGTATTTCAGTAGTAAGTATTAACAATATAGGCGACGGACTACGCGACGCTATAGACCCACATTCAAACGATAGATAGGAGGTACGATATGGCACTTTTAGAAATTAAAAATTTAAAAACGTTTTTTAAGACAAAAAGAGGAATAGTTAAGGCTGTTAACGATGTATCGTACACTGTTGAAGAGGGTAGAACCCTTGGAGTAGTTGGAGAATCTGGATCTGGCAAAAGCGTTTCTGCAATGAGTGTTTTAAAACTTTTAGACGGAAATGGTTACGTTGACTCAGGCTCTATTAACTTTGATGGCAAGGACCTTTTATCTTTAAGCCGTGATGATATGTATAAAATTAGAGGAAACGATATTTCTGTTATTTTTCAAGAGCCAATGACAAGCTTAAACCCTGTTTTTACAGTTGCCAAACAAATCGGAGAGGCTTTTGTAATTCACCAAGGTATGAGCAAAAAGCAGGCAGAAGAAAAAAGTGTAGAGATGTTGGCTGCGGTTAAAATCCCAAACCCTGAGAAGGTTGCAAAGCAATATCCTCACCAATTATCAGGCGGTATGAGACAAAGGGTTATGATAGCAATGGCTTTAGCATGTAAGCCAAAGCTTTTAATAGCAGACGAGCCTACAACAGCGCTTGACGTTACAATTCAAGCTCAAGTTTTAGTGCTTATGAACGAGCTTAAAAGAGAGAACGGAACTGCAATATTATTTATTACTCACGACCTAGGTGTTATTAACCAAATGGCAGACGACGTTGCCGTTATGTACTGTGGACAAGTTGTTGAGATTGCTAATGTAAAACAAATATTTGGAAAAAATGACTTCAGACACCCTTATACAGAGGGCTTGTTGGTATCTATTCCAAGGCTAGATACTCCTGTAGGAGTAAGGCTTGAACCCATACCCGGTTCTGTTCCGCATCCACTAGATTTGCCTGTTGGATGCAAATTTGCACCAAGGTGTAAATATGCAACAGACAAATGTAAGAACGAAGAGCCTACACTGCACGAGGTATCACCTGGGCACAACATACGCTGTTTTTATCCTAACAGAAAGGTGGAGGCTAAATAATGGAAAACAAGAATTTTTTAACTGTTGACAACTTAAAGCAATATTTTCCGTTAAAAAAACAATTGGGAAAACCTCAACTTTTTGTTAAGGCAAACGACGGAATTACGCTTGATATATATGAAGGAGAGACACTAGGACTAGTTGGAGAGTCAGGTTGTGGCAAGTCTACTTTAGGCAGAACTTTGTTACAGCTTTACAATCAAACAGCCGGTCAAACCCTATATTACGGCAGAGGACTTTACGATATTGTGCCTAAGTATTTAACCGATACTTTAAATAATATTGATAAAATAAAGGCTGATATTAAAGCAGCTGAGACAAAGCTTATGTCATTAAGCGACAAAAAAGCAATGCTTGAGCTTAAAACAAAAATAGACTCAGATAAAAAGCAAGCGGCTCAAATTTTTGGAGGACTGTTTGCGTGTGACAACTTGAGTGAAGCAGTAGGGATTTTAAAAGCTAAAACCGAGTTTGCTACTAGTAGAAAAGAGTTAAAAGAAAAACTTATTGGACTAAACGCTACTTTCTCTAATGCGCAAAGTGGTAAGAGTTCGACCAAGGCAGCTACATTAAAGTCAGAAATAGATAGGCTTAATGAGCAAATATCTACTTTTGAGAGTGGAATGAATGCCAAAGATGTAGAATTAAATAGATTAAAAGAGAATAATAAAAATATTAAGAATTTTAGTGAGTACGAGGCTAACTTCAGCTTAGGTGTTAACTTAGCAAGGCTAAAATACAATGAAATTCGAAAAATGAGAGGCGATTTACAGCTTATTTTTCAAGACCCTTATTCATCTCTTAACCCTAGAATGACAGTAGGTCAAATAATTAGCGAGGGACTTGTCGCTCATAAAATTTACGAGCAAAACGACCCTGCTTTGCAAGAATATGTTATTGAAGTTATGCAAAAATGCGGGCTTGCACCGTATATGATACATCGTTACCCACATCAATTCTCTGGCGGACAAAGGCAACGTATAGGCATTGCGCGCTCATTAGCTATGAAGCCTAAATTCATGGTTTGCGACGAGGCTGTATCGGCTCTTGACGTTTCTATTCAAAGCCAAATTATTAACTTGCTTTTAGACCTTAAAGAAGAAGAGAACCTAACTTACTTGTTCATCTCTCACGATTTAAGCGTTATAAAATACATTTCAGACAGAATTGGCGTTATGTATCTTGGTAACATGGTAGAGCTTTGTCCTTCTGCAAGGTTATTTGAAAACCCGCTTCACCCTTATACTGAGGCTTTACTTTTAGCTATTCCTACAACAGATGTTGACGGAGAAAGTCAAATTGTACCTCTAGAGGGAGATATTCCAAGCCCTATAAACCCACCGAGCGGATGTAAGTTTCATACAAGGTGCAAATATGCTACCGATGTTTGTAAAGAGGAAATTCCAGAATGGACAGAAGTAGAGTACAATCATTTTGTTGCTTGTCATCACCCACTAGTAAAAGGGTAATACTATGTTTTTTAAAAAGAGAATAGATAGAATACGTGAGATAAAGCAAACTGAAGAAGAATTTAAAAAGAATTTAGAGAATGAACCATTGGAGAAAAAAGACGGATTAGCGCTAATTATTGCCGCGCTTATAGTATTTTTGCCAGCTTTGATTTTGGTGATAGCAGTATTTTTATTGGCAACAATTTTCTTTTTTTAAATGTAAATAAAATCAAGATAATAATGAGTGAATTTATTTATACCCTTTCTTTTCACTTCGCATTGCTATTATTGTATTCATAGTAAAATTTAGAAATAAAAAAACACCTCAATAAATCAAACTGATTTATTGAGGTGTTTTTTATTATAGCTCTGGCTAAACCCTCTAACAAAACCTCTGTAAAGCTGTTTTTTAAGGTTTCAATAAATTCACCTTGATAATCATCAAACTGAACTATATCACCATTTTTACTCTTAATTTATTAGTTTTAAAAGCTTTAAATTTACTTAATAGTCTTCACCCTCAAGCTCTAGTTTTTTCTCAAGTGCTTCTCTTACTGTACGCATAATTTTAAGCCTTGCATATTTTTTGTCGTTGCCCTCTACTATTACCCAAGGTGCGTATGATGTAGAAGTTTTTTCTATCATGTCGTTAACAGCTTGCTCATACAAGTCCCATTTATCTCTGTTGCGCCAGTCTTCGTCGGTTATTTTATACATTTTTTCTGGGGTTGTTTGCCTAGCGTTAAACCTGTTAAGTTGTTCGTCTTTGTCAATTTGTATCCAAAACTTAATTATTACTGCTCCCCATTCATGCAACTCTTGCTCAAAGTCGTTCATCTCTTTATAGGCTTGCATCCAACGTTTTTCAGCAGTAAAGTTCTCTATTCGCTCTACCATTACCCTGCCATACCAAGTTCTGTCGAAAATGGCTATATGTCCGTCTTTCGGAATTTTCTCCCAAAATCTCCATAAATAATGGCGAACCTTCGCCTCTCCTGAAGGAGCTGCTATTGGAATAACTTCAAATCCACGTGGGTCTAGTCCACTTGTCAAGCGCCTTATAGCTCCACCCTTGCCAGCGGCGTCCCAACCCTCAAAACATAGTATTACAGGAATTTTTTCACGGTATAACAAGCTATGTAAGCGTTGAAGCTTCTCTTTTTCTTCTTTCAATGTCTTTTTATACTCTTTATCTTCTACACTTAAATTAAGCGGTATAACGCTCAGTTTTTGTACCGGTAAAATATTTGTGTTTGCATCATTGTCGTTTTGGGGTAAAGGTACACCTTGTGCAATTGCCTCTGATATTTTAGCGTTTATTATCTCTAATATTTTTGTAGCCGCACTTTTTTCGTCTTCGCTCTCAATAATGTTCCAAGGCGCAAAATCAGTGTTTGTTTTTTCTCTTATATCGCTTTGCATTTTAGCGTGGTAATCAAAATTTTTATTAATTATTAGGTCTCTTTCAGTAACTCTCCAAGAGGTAAAAGGGTCAGAACTAAGCTTCATAAGCCTATTTTTTTGCTCTTTTTTACTAATGTTTAAAAAGAACTTTAGTATCAAATAACCATCGCTTGCAAGCTGGCTCTCAAATGTGTTTATACTGTTTACTAAATTGTCTGAATATCCTTGTGTTGAAATTCTTTGCACTGTTCTGTTATACCAACTTCTGTCTAAAATACACATTTTTCCATAAGCTGGAATTTTATCCCAAAATCCCCACATAAGTGGCCTTCTTTTCTCAGCATCTATTTCAACTGTAGTAGAATAGACCTTGTAATACCTAGGGTCAAGCTCTGCTATAGTTTTAGATATCATAACACCTTTGCCAGACGCGCTCAATCCCTCAAATAAAATAATAACGGGCAAGCCGACTTTGTCCATCTCTTGTTGTAAACTTGCCAATTCATTTTGTAAATCGTCAAGTTTTACTTTCATTTCTTTTTTGTTTATATCAGAATTTTTTTTAGACATAGCTGCCACTCCTTTGTTTTATATATTACTATTTATTATACTAAAAGTTGCCTTGCTAACATATATAGTAAATAAATAGCAAACTAACTAAGACACAAAGCAAAAAACGCACAAATTAAAGTTTTGTGCTTACACGAAAACCACACAAGTTATTGCTTTTACACTTGATTTATGTAATTCTTTTTAGGTTAACTAACTATACTTTTATAAAAGCTAAGAGCCGTTGGTTTATGCCTTAAAATCCCAAGCACATAAGCCTCGGCTTGTTCGCTAAATATTTTAATTGATTTTTCTGACATATTAAAAGAGTAAATCTTATCAAAGTCAGAGTAAACAGTGTGCCGAATAGCACTTATTATATTCATTGCAATTATATTGTTATTAAAATTAATATTATTGTCACTTTTTAAACAGTTAAGGCAAGTTAGCTCGCTGTTTTCAAAAAGCCAATGTTCGCTCTCGTAGCAGTGGCAAAGCTTACAGGCAATTAAGTTTGGCATAAAGCCAGATAAACTGGCAATTCTAAACTCTGTAATAGCCTTTATCAGCAATTTATCTTTAGTTTCAAGAAGCTTTATAGAGTTAAGCACCAAGCGCAAATACTCCTCAGACTGAGTGTCTTCGGGCACAAAAATTGCTGCTAGTTGGCAAAAATACTGGGCAAGACTTAAGCTTACTATGTCGTTTCTTAAAGAGAAAAAAATCTCAATAGGCTTAGCCCTGTCTATTATGTATTTATCTTTGCCTTTATAAATGCTAAAGTCTGAGTAAGCTAAAAGAGATGTGGAAGAAAGTTTGGAGTCTGTAATTTTTTTTGCTTTTCTTGCAAACGCTCTTATTACTCCATCGTTTTGAGTTAAAATTGTAACTATTCTATCGCTCTCTCCCACGCTTTGCTCTTTAATAATAAGTCCCTTTGTTTTTATTATCATCTTCAGTGTTAATGTAAGGGGCAGCTGTTTTTCCGCTTACATCTTCCTTTGTTTTTATCTGAGTATACACTATATAATCTTTCACTTTCCCTGTTTTACAAAATAACTCCCATGCTTTTTTCTCGTCCATAGCAATACCCCCAATAGTAATAATTTTACCAATTACCAATATGAATATAACATAGCTATAAGCTTAATTCATTTTTAAAGTAGTCGGCATTAATAGCTAAGTTTGAGTAGAACTCAATGCTTTAGCCAATATAGTCAAATCACTACAAACTCTAAATAAATCTCTGTTTTAAAAAGCAGTTAACAACTTTTAACAACATTTCTTTGACGATTATTGAAGTGCTTTAGCTATATATCCTATTTAAAGTATTTGCTTGAAAGTTAAAACTTATGACAGGAAAATTTTTGTTTTGTAGACAAAATTAAACACAATTCTCTGTGAAAATATGCTTATCAGCTTGTTAAATCTTTAGAGTCGAAGCCAAAGCTGTGAAGAATTTGAGGTCTTCTTCTCCAGTCTTCTTTAACTTTTATCCAAGTTTGCAAGTTTACTTTAATGCCGAAAAAACTCTCCATATCTTGCCTTGCAAAGGTGCTTATTTTTTTTAGTTGCTCACCTTTTTTTCCTATTAAAATGCCTTTATGTGTGTCCTTCTCGCAATAAATAGTGACGTTGATATCCATAATATTCTCACGTTCTTTCATGCTCTCAGTTACAACTGCAACACCGTGAGGAATTTCTTTTTGAGTGAGCCTAAGTATTTTTTCTCTAACCATTTCAGAGACAATCACCCTCTCAGGTTGGTCTGTAAGGGTGTCTTCACTAAAAAAGTGCATTCCCTCCATGCTAAGCCCTTCAAGCTCTTTGGCTAAAATTTCCATGCCACTTCCGTCTTTTGCAGATACAGGAACTATAGCTTTAAAATTATACAATTCGTTATATTTTGTTATTTGTTCTATTAGTTTAGACTTGTCTTCAAGCATATCTATTTTATTAATAACAAGCACTGCGTCCATTTTATCTCTTTTAAATTTTTCAATAAGCTCTATGTCTGCGTGAGACACCTTTGTGTTTGCCTCAACAATTAAAGCACAGGCGTCAACACCTGCTACAGAGCTGTTAACTGCCTTTACCATGTAGTCGCCAAGGCTGTTTTTTGCCTTGATAAGACCTGGTGTGTCTATAAAAACAAGTTGTGTATCTCCTTTTGTAAGAACACCCATAATTCGTGTTCTTGTAGTTTGAGGCTTAGAAGATACTATGGCTATTTTTTGACCTAAAAGCTTGTTTAGTATTGTAGATTTACCTACATTTGGCCTTCCTACTATTGCCACAAAAGCCGTTTTTTGATTATTATTTTCTGTCATTTTATTTACCTTTCCTAAGCACCAAACACGCTAAACAGCAAGGCTTGGTGTACTAGTTGTTTACTTTCTCTTTTTTTTATGAAACCACCGTTTAATGCCTACAGGCCCGTAAAATACAAATATAAAACTTAATGCTAGCGATGATAAAAAAGCAATAAAGCGTGGGGTAGAGCCCCATATTGTGAGTGCGGTTTCAAGTATTTGGTCGGGTTTATACAAAATTAAAAAAGCGATCACTACAGATATTACAGCCAGTATAAAAACCGCAGCTGCGCTTATATCTTTTATAAATCCAATTTGCCTACTGTAGTAACTGCAAATATAATCGCTAAGTTTTTCAATAGCTGTGTTAAATGCCTCAGCAGATATTATTAAAGCAATTAGCAAAAAAAGTAATGCGTATTCAACACTACTAACATTTAATTTAGGTGCAAAAAACAGCACATAAATTGCAGCCACAGTGTGGATACGCATATTTCTCTCGCTTTTTAAACAATACCAAAAGCCCCGTATTGAGTTTTTAAAGCTATCGCGAAGCCTGTTGTTTTTATAAGCCCTCTTCATATATCAGTCTCTTAAGGTGTAACTTGTGGTGATAGTTAAACCTAGTTGAGTCATAACAGTCTCTTCTTTTTCACGCATTCTCACTTTTTCAAGTCCACCTGGTTCGTGGTCGTAACCCAAGAGGTGCAACATTGAATGTGCTGTTAAGTAAGCCATTTCTCTCTCTAAAGAGTGGTCATATTTTTTGCTTTGCTCTTCTGCTTTTTCTACCGATATTACAATATCTCCTAAAATTTTCGCACCTGTCTCTGGGTTAATATCGTATTTGCCGTTTTCACCCATAGGAAAAGATAGAACATCTGTTTCGCTGTCCTTATTTCTATATTGTTTATTAAGGTCTCTAATTTGAATATTGTCTAAAAAGCTAACGCTTACCTCTGCTGAGCCCTCAAACTTCTCAAGCACCAACACAGCGTTGCAAGTTCTTCTTACAAGCATTCTAATTCCTGTAGGTATTTTAATCTCTTTTTGACCATTTGTAATGGTTACCCTTGTCTTATCCACGATTTTCGTCTTCCTTTCATAAATATGGAAATGGTTCCAATAATTTATCCTGAGTTTCTTACACTCGCCTTTTCATACGCTCTTACTATATCTTGTACTAATTTATGTCTTACAACATCTTTGTCGGTAAACCTTATTATGCCTATGTCGTCTATGTTTTTCAAAATTCTAATAGCATCTTTAAGTCCCGACTTCTTACCGTCTGGCAAATCTATTTGTGTTATATCGCCTGTAATTACCATTCTTGAATTAAAGCCTAGCCTTGTTAAAAACATCTTCATTTGTTCACAAGTTGTATTTTGTGCCTCGTCAAGAATAATATAGCTGTCGTCTAAAGTTCTACCTCTCATATAGGCTAACGGAGCAACCTCTATATTTCCTTTTTCTAAATATCTTAAATAACTCTCAGAGCCAAACATATCAAACAAAGCATCGTAAAGGGGCCTTAAATACGGGTCTACCTTTTGTTGTAAATCTCCTGGTAAAAAGCCTAATTTTTCACCTGCTTCAACCGCAGGGCGTGTTAAAATAATCCTGCTTATATCTCCAGCTTTAAAAGCTTTTACAGCATGTGCAACAGCCAAATAAGTTTTACCCGTACCAGCAGGCCCTACGCTAAAGGTAACTGTGTTTTTCTTCATTGCCTCGCAGTAGTTTTTTTGGCCTAAAGTTTTAGGTTTTATTGGCTTACCTTTACTTGTTATACAAACAATGTCATCTGCTAATTTCTCAAGTTTTTTCTCGTCGCCTACCCCAACCATCTCCATACAGTAATAAATTTTTTGGTCGGTTATTGGCTCGCCTTTTTTTGCTAGTGCCAAAAGGCTTTCAATTGTTCTTGATGCCTTTGCAACATGCTCTTCTTCTCCGCTTATTTTAAGGCCTAGGTCTCTTGCAGTAATTTCCACTTCGTAAGCTTTTTCAATTATCTTCTTATTAAAATCAAAATTACCAAGAACCTCTGCCAAATGAGTTGCGTTCTCTATCTCAATTATTCTATCCAAACTAAACCCCTTTTTTCATTCAATTAATTAGAGATTAGTATTACATTTAAAAGCATATAGTATATCTCTATTTAACTACATTATATCATATATTCTATTTTATTTCAAAATGTAAAAATAAATAAAATTTTATGTTAAAACTTGTCACTTTAACAGAACTTCCGTCGTTTTTGCTATGTTTTCAAGGCATATACATTGTAGTTTTGCAGTATACATATTATCGCTATATTCATAAATAATTTCAGACCTTTGCAAAACTTTCCCGTCGTCTCCTAAAAGCTGTTCAATTTCCAATTCTAAGAGCTTTTCAAGCCTTAGCTTCGCCTCTTCTTCTGATATAATTCGCTCATACTCATTAAGCCTAATAAGCCTTTGTTCTTCAACAAAAATTGGTAGCTTTGTACCCAGTAGCCACAAATTATTTTTCTCATATTCATAGTTGTAATCTCCACTGGGAACAAGGTTTAATGTAATCGGAATGTTAAGTCCAAAAAAGCCAAAAACATGCCTTTTATATTCATCGCCTTTTATATAATCTGTTTCAGTGTCGCTTATGCTCACTTCAAAATTTACAGTAGTCTCTGCCATTACTTTTCCTACTGCTTTTTCATAAAAAATATCTACCTCTTCTTTTTTCTCCCACTCATTATACCCCCTGTTTGTGTCCCATATGCCTGTAATAAGCAGGTCTCCCTCTGTAACTGCCTCGCCTATCATAACTTCAACCATGCCGGCTTTTGCCTCAACAGACCTTATTATACCAGCCTTAGACGCAACCACGTTGCCTACCCCTTGTGTTTCTAAACTGTCTGCAGCAACTTGTTTGTATTTAAGTGCAACGTCTATTGTGCAACCATTGGTATTAAGAGATAAAAAACTAAGCTCAGGAAGTAAAAGCATCATTTCATAGGCAGCTAATCTCATGTTTTTGCTGTTTTTGCCCATGCCCTCAAAAACACCTACTTCGTTAGCGGCTTTCAGTATATGCTCATTTGTATAAAGACCTTGTTCAGGAGTATTAATAATCCAATAATGTGAAGACAAAAAGACAAATAAAAACAAACCTACACAAGCACCAACAGTAAACCCACAGCGCTTTTTAGCTTTATTAGCTAAAATTGGAACACCTGTTTTTTTTATTACTTTTAGTTTAACCGTTTTAAAAAACTTATATTCTCTTTTAAGCTGAGTAAGCTCTTTGTAGTCTTTTATTTTTAACTTTGCCGTGTAAAAGTCTTGATTTTTTCTAAAATCAAAAAAAACAAAACCATTTTTAACGGCTAAATTTAAGAACTTGCTTTTATTATCTCCGCTTATTTTTATTTTTATATAGCCTAAAACATAAAAACTTATATTTTTCATACTCACCTCAAATTATATATAATTAAAAGATACATTTTGAATTATACCCTCTATTACTGATGTGTTGTCTATAAATATTTTTATGTTTAGCTTTTTGCCTAAAATGCTAATTTTAAGTTTGCCAGAGCGCAACTCAATTAGCTCGTCGTTAAAGTCAATAATGCTGTCGCATCCGTCTACTACAATGCTTTTATT
The DNA here is from genome assembly GCA_964369215.1 of uncultured Eubacteriales bacterium. Taxonomy (GTDB): domain Bacteria; phylum Bacillota; class Clostridia; order Oscillospirales; family Acutalibacteraceae; genus SIG603. The sequence continues at coordinate 24,266 of CAYJEZ010000003.1, read as the reverse complement.
GTTAGTTATTTGGATAAAGGCTCCGCTTACATTCATAAAATTTACCACCTTTCTAATAGCTGTTGTATGCAGTTATATGCAAAACATGATAATACGCTGTCATAAATTTTATGCCACAGAAGTATTTATTATGAGTGGCAAATCATATTACTGTTTGAGTTATACAATGCAGTTTTTAAGGCAAGAACTGTAAATATTTTCAAATTGGGCTTTACTATTTTAACTTAACAATAACTCAAATACAGAAAGGGGTAATATATGTGAAAAAAATAATGAATGTGTTATTGTACACTGTTGTAATAGTCTGTTTATTTTACTGCGCTGTTGAGTATAAAACCGAAATCTCGGCTGGGGTGAAATTTGCGGTAAACTACTGCCTTAACATACTTGTTCCATCGCTTTTTCCTTTAATGTTTTTGTCGTGCTTGGCGGCAGTGTCGCCTTTTTGTGTTTTTATCAATAAGCTTATGTCAACATTTATGAAAAAGGTGCTCAAAATGCCCTCTGAGCTGTCTTGTGCTTATGTTTTTGGGCTTTTATGTGGCTACCCTGTAGGGGCAAAACTATGCTCACTATCGTTAAAAAACGGAATGATTAACAAAAAAGACGCCATGGATTTTTTACTGTATGCGTCTAACCCCGGTATAGCTTTTTCTGTTTTATACGTTGGTGCAAGCGTGTTAGGCAATATAAACTTAGGGCTAATAATGTTTATTTGTGGCTGCATAGGCTCGTTAGTTACGGCATTGTTTGTGTCATTAAATCGCAAAACGCCAAAAGAGTTGCCACACAAACAAAAGTATAACTCTGCACTAAAAATAATAGATATAAGTGCAAAAAACACTTTGTCTGCGACTGTTAATATGTGCTTGTATGTAGTTTTATTTTCGGCTTTTACTCCTATACTATACGCTAGTGGAGCTTTTGAGATTATACTCTCTTTTATGTATTATCTCCCTTATATCAACCCAATTGAAAGCGCGGCGCTACTTTCGTTTGTTCCTGACATTGTAAGCGGAACAGTAGCCGCTATAAATTTTAATGCTCCACCCTACATTTTTTTGACTGGGCTTTGCTTTGGTGGTATTTGTGTACATATGCAAATATTTTCATTGTTTACTTCGCTTAATTTAAAGTTGCAATACATTTTAAAGTTTTATCTTTTTAGATTAATTAACATAGCAATTTCATTGACAGTTTTTTATTTTTGGGTAGGGTTTTCAAATAACACAACATCTGTTTTCTCAAATTTTTCACAAATAAAAACACATGCTACTAGTGCAAATACACCTGCTAGCATATGTTTAATTTTGTTAAGCATATTTTTTGTATATTGTGTGTGTGAAAAAACTTTTTTAAATAAACAGTAGATAAATGTAAAAAAGTATGATATAGTAAATTTACTTAGAAAACACAATTTAAACTAAGAAAAAAGGCTTTAATTTAATATTATAAGAATATTAAAATTTTTAGGGGGATTAGTTATGCCGTTTAGTTTTTTTAAAAAAAGCAAACCGCTGTTTGGGGCAAACATAGAGCCTAACTGCGAATATTGCAAATATAATATGGGGCAACGCGAAAAAATTGTTTGTTTAAACTATGCAGGTGGCGTATGTAAAAAATACTCTTATGAGCCCACAAAGAGACAACCAATGCCAAAGCCTGTTTTAAAAGAATACTCAGAAGAGGAGTTTACACTTTAATAACTATCTTATTGTATCTTCGTTTTTTAGTTCAACAGGAACAGAAACATCTTCTACTTCGGTATTTTCAAGTGAGAGGTCGAGGTCATACTCAACTGAAACAGGTTTATTTGAAGTGGGTTCGCCTAGAGTAGGTTCGCCTAGAGTAGGTTCGCCTAAAGTAGGTTCGCCTAAAGTAGGTTCGATTGAAAGCTCAGCAGAGCTTATTTCAGTCTTTTCGTTACTATTATCCACATCATAATCGTCTTCACTCATATTTGTTTTGTTTTTATGTAAGTCTTCTTGTATAATACCAAAAATGTGAACATCAGAAGGTTTGTCTTTACCCGGTGAGAGCACGGCTTTTCTTATACAGCCCTCAAGAATTAAACCAGCATTTATCATGATGCCCTGCCATAAAGCAGAGGCATCTATTTTTTTGCATGTTATTTTACTGACTTTTATATGGTGAAATAAAAACTCTGTAACTGCTATTATCGCTAATTCAGCAGCCTCAATATCTTCAAAAGATGGAGTAATTTCAAGGTCTACACCATTAATTTTATTATCAATACCACCAATGTTAATCGATCCTAAAAGAAAATTAGGTTTATCTTTTCTATAGTAACCAAGCTCAACGCTTCTATTGTGTTTGAAATTATGTTCTGCCATGTTTAAATGTGCCTGTGCCGAGTGGTCTACTTCGTTCGTTTTAAGTATTTCATCTAAGCGCTCTTCATCGCTTATATACATCTGAGAAAGCATAATAGCTTCCTCACTAATAAAAGGAAAGCTTGAGAATAGAAATTCGGTATCCATAGTTTTACCCCTCTCGTCTTCATTTTGTTATAAATTTAGCATTACACTAAGGCAAGTAAATCTATAGGTTTTTTTATTTTCTCACATTCGCACTCAAACTCTCCAAAACCATATGCAGCATGTATAAAGGGTACCCTTGCACAGTGTGCAGCTTGCATATCCCATACTGTGTCGCCAACATAAACAGGTTTTTTCAAGTTGTTTCTAACTACCACTTTCTTTATATTCTCATTTTTGGGCTCTCTTGTATTACCAAAACACTCAAAGTCTTTAATAAACTTCTCAGTGCCCATAGACTTCATATAAGCTTCAATATAACCTTTACCGCAGTTACTTACAATAAAAAGCTCATATTTGTTTGCAAGAGTTTCAAGCACCTCATAGATTCCTTCATATGCTTTTGCACCATGCTTTGAAAGATATTCATTCTCAAACTCGGTACACTCTTTAAAAAGCTCAAGTGCGTCTTCGTCGCTAATTCCAGGAAATAAAGTTTGCATAAGTTTAATATCTGACAAACCCATTACACACATAATGTCGGTATAGCTAGGCACCTTCAGGTGTTCTCTTGTGGCAATAACTTTGGTCCAAGAGTTATAAATCTCTTGGGTTGAATCCCAAAGTGTTCCGTCTAAGTCAAAAATTATACTGTCGTATTTCATAATTGTGGCCATCCTTTCACATACATGCCTCATTACACGTTAAGCATAATGAGAACCAGTCGTCGTTACTAACTTTCTACAATGTTTCAAAGTCTCGTTCGTTATAGCCCCTCTTATTATATACATAGTAATTAATCCAATTAGTTATGAATAAATTTGCGTGTGCCTTCCATGTGTAAACAGGTTGTTTATCGGGGTCGTCTTGTGGAAAATAGTTAAAAGGTATTTTTGTGTTAACACCTTTGCTTACATCTCTTGCATATTCTTTGGCTAAGGTGTCTACATCGTACTCTGAGTGACCTGTAACAAAAAAACGTTTTCCGTTTTTTGCCGCAATTAGGTGCAAGCCAGTTTGTTTAGACACACAAAGTGGTGATATATCACCACAGCTTTTAACCAACTCAACATCAATAGCCGTATACCTTGAGTGTGGTACTAAAAAGCCGTTTTCAAAGCCACGAACAAGTGGATGATTTGGACATACTATTTCGTGAGGAAAAACTCCGCTTAGTTTTTCGCTTAACTGATATTTGCCAATGCCGTAATGATGATAAAGTGCTGCTTGTGCACCCCAACAAATATAAAGGCTAGTGCACACATTGTTTTCTGACCAGTCCATAATTTGGCAAAGTTCGCTCCAATAACCAACCTCTTCAAATTCTAGTTTTTCAATAGGAGCACCTGTTAAAATCATTCCGTCGTATTTATTGTTTTTTATTTGGGTAAAGGTTTTGTAAAACGCTAGTAAATGCTCTTTACTAGTGTTTTTACTCACATGAGACTCCATGTGAATAAAGTCAATATCTATGTCAAAAACCGAGTTAGACAATAGCCTTAAAAGTTGTGTTTCTGTCTCGATTTTGGTTGGCATTATATTAATTATCAATATTTTTAGTTCCGGCAGTTTGCTTAAGCTTTTAGGCAATAAGTCTAGGTTCTCATTACATAGAATTTGAGCAGCCGGCATTTTTTCTTCTATACGAATGGGCATAAAAAAGCCATTCACCTCTTTCACAACTTAATCTAACAAAACAAATTACAGTGCTATAGTTAAACCAATTCAAAATCATCAAATAAATGCTTGCAAAAGCTAAAAGTCAAAATTTGACTATATTTATGGGTTTTGTGAGCAGAGATTTATTTTGATTTTGTAGTGGTTTGACTATAATTACCAGTGTAATTTCTGCATAAGTTTTATTCCGTCATACATTATATCATATTTTTAATAATTTACAAGAAAATTTAATAAAAAGAGGGTAACAGTTATTATTTTAATTTCAAACTGTCACCCTGTAAAATATACAGATATAGCCATTTGTTACACGTTTTTGCGCCTAATCATATATGCTTTTGAGCCATTAGTCCAAGCTATTTCTTTACACTCAATATTGTCTTGAATTGCATATCCACCGTTGGCAATAGCATGTTTTAGTATACAGTCTTCGCAAGGGCTAGAGGGCTTAAAGCAAGCTTTACCATGAATTTGTATGCTAGAGTCTTTTCCTGCTGTGTTAATAAACAAAGGTTTATTGCTCTCTGGCTTTGTTACGTAAATAGGATCATTAATAGCGTTTAAAACGCTCTCGGCATTATCTTTTATAGCTCTCATGTTTTCAAGTAAAAACTGATTTATTACAACTGTAGAAAGCTGTTGTGCAACGTCTACTATATTATTAATTACTTTTGGGTTAAACTCTTTTTCATCTGCTATTTTCTCAAAAGCCACATAACCCAACAGCGCTTTTTTGTTTTTTAGTGCAAAAATACATATAGTTTTGTCGTCGTCTTGCTGTGGAGAGTACTTTCTTTCATGTGAATTTGGCATAGACACAACTAAGTTTTTGTCTACAAACATACCATGAAGCTGTGTAATCTCTAAAAAGCTCAAGTCTTCTATTTTAGGTTGAGCAGAAACATTAGAACTTATCCAGTCGTAAATGCATTTAATTCCTGTTTCTTCATAGTCAAACTTAGTAATAAACGCGCTGTCAAAATTAAACTGTGTGCAAATCATTTGAAGTATTGACTGAATTGTGTACTCAGCAATTTTGCCACCCTCAACTAAATTGAACATGTACTCTTTAAGGTTGTCTTTAAACTCTTTTATGTTCTCGGCAGGGTCGTTATGCACTACTTTGTTGTTCTCAATTTCAGTACGGGTAGATTTATACGCAATTTCCTCTTGCCCTGTATAGAAAGTATAGCCGTTTTTACCTTTTGATTTAGTGCTATATAAAGCTATATCTGCAAATTTATAAATATCCTCAAAATCAAAAGAGTCATCGGTTGTTGCAATTCCAACACTTGCAGATATTTTAACTATAGCACCGTTTTGCTCATAAGTTTTTCTAAACTCATTACAAAGCTCTTCTGCGCGCTGAATAACAACATCTTTGTCTTTGTAGTTACGTAAAAATACAAAGAATTCGTCTCCGCCTACTCTGCCTAAAATATCACTTTTTTGAAAGATTGAGCGCAAAGAGCTACCGAGCTGTGTAATAACCGCATCGCCGTATAAATGCCCAAAGGTGTCGTTAATACTTTTAAAATTATCTACGTCAATAACCATTAGTGCGCCACATTTAAGAGTTGGCCTTGAGGCTAGTTGCTTTCTTATTTGTTGCTCGGTCATTTTTTTATTATATAAACCTGTCAAACCGTCGTTTTGACCTAGCATTTCAGTTTGTTTAATAAACTCATAAAGCTGAACATATGCCCTTACCCTTGCCATAACAACATTAGATTTAAAAGGTTTTGTTATATAGTCAATCGCACCCATTTGCAAGCCTTTTTCTTCGCTTGCTGGGTCATTAAGCCCTGTTATAAAAATAACAGGAATCTTGCTATATTCGTCACTTGATTTAAGCTTAGCTATAACCTCAAAGCCGTCCATGTCGGGCATGATAACGTCTAGTAGAATAAGCTTTGGATCTGTCTCTTCTAAAACATTAAACAGCTCTTTTCCGCTTGAAACACCTGTGACTTTATACTCATCCTGCAAAATTCTGCTTAAAGCCAAACGGTTCATTGCGCTATCATCAACAATTAAAACCTCATTCATTAAGGTAAGTCCTCCACTCGTCAAAAATTAAATAGTGAACAAGAATATTTCTGTGTAACTATACACAATGATTATACACTCTTTAATTTTAAATGTAAATACAAAATAATTAAATATTTTAATTTTATAACTATTTGTAGTAAAAGTTAAAAATCAATTTAACCTGAAACTATTATTAGTTTAAAATAAAAGTGATAACCTGATAGAAGTAGATAAAAATAGCTTTCGAGAGAGATAGACATTTTCTCCCGAAAGCTATTTTGAAAATATTATTTTTAGTCTAAAAACGACTTGCCATGCCAAATAGTTCTCTCGTAATCAGAGATTGAACGGTCAGACGAAAACCTGCCTGCTTTTGCAATATTCACCAAAGACATTTTGTTCCATGCATCTTTGTTATCAGCGTAAAGGCTTACAGCTTTTGCTTGTGCTTTTGCATAGTCAGCAAAGTCTACAAGCGCCATGTAGTTATCGTTGTTTAACAAATAGTTAGCAAGGTTTGAAAAAGACATTCCTCCAAAGCCCTTGTTTAAAGAGATCAAGCAGTCTCTTATCTCCATATTTTTTCCTAAATAAATTCTTGGGTTATAGTCGTGTCTAAGCTCTTGAACCTCTTCGGCATCTACACCGAATAAGAAGATATTATTGTCTCCAACACTTTCATGTATTTCTACTGTAGCGCCGTCTAAAGTTCCTAAAGTTAAAGCACCGTTTATCATAAACTTCATGTTTGATGTACCAGACGCCTCAGTTCCTGCTAAAGAAATTTGCTCACTTATTTCAGCCGCAGGGGTTAAAAGCTCTGCCCAAGAAACATTGTAGTTCTCAACAAATACTACATTTAACTTGTCATTTACATCTGGGTCGTTGTTAATGGTGTCTGCTAGTTTGCAAATAAACTGCATAATCTCTTTTGCAAAATAGTAACCGGGTGCTGCCTTTGCACCAAAAAAGAAGGTATGTGGCTCGTAAGGCATATTAGGGTTAGCTTTTAGTTGATTATAAATGCTTAAAATATGCAAAGCATTCATGTGTTGGCGTTTGTACTCGTGCAAACGCTTAACCTGCACATCAAAAATAGAGTTAGGGTTAACTATTATACCCTGTGTTTTCTTAATGCGCTCAGCTAGCCTAACTTTATTGGAGTGTTTAATTTGCTCAAGCCTATCAAGCACTGTTTTGTTGTCTTTATACTTCATAAGTTTTTCAAGGTTGCTTGCATCATAAACAAACTCATTGCCAATTAGCTCGGTAATAAGCGCAGACAAATCTGGGTTGCTTTGGCAAAGCCAACGTCTGTGGGCTATACCGTTTGTAACATTTTTAAATTTGTCAGGTGTAACTGTGTAAAAATCGTTAAATAAGCTATCTTTTAATAACTCACTGTGAAGAGCAGAAACTCCGTTTACACTGTGAGAGGCAACCACTGCAAGGTTAGCCATTTTTACATAGCCGTCATTGATAGGTGACATACGCCAAATTCTATCTTCAGCAACTTTTTGCTCTCGCATATCTTCCCAAAAACGTCTGTTAATCTCTTCAACTATTTGATAAATTCTTGGAAGAATAACCTTGAACATGTCACATTTCCAAGTCTCTAATGCCTCTGACATTAGTGTATGATTAGTGTATGCAATTGTTTTTGTTACAATTGCCCAAGCGTCGTCCCACTCATAACCGCATTCATCAAGCATAATTCTCATCATCTCAGGAATAGCAAGAACAGGGTGAGTGTCGTTCATGTGAATTGCAGAACACTCTGCTAAATTATCAAGAGAAGAATTTGTGTAAAGATGACGTCTGATAATGTCTTGAACAGAGGCAGATACTAAGAAATATTGTTGCTCTAGGCGCAAGGTTTTACCCTCGTTATGGTTATCTTCAGGGTATAAAACCTTGGTAATAGCCTCTGCCATTGCATCTTTTTCTAAAGCTTTTAGGTAGTTACCTCCGTTAAATAGCTTCATGTCAAAGTTGTTATCAACCGACTTCCATATTCTTAAAATGCATATATTCTCGCCGCCCTTGCCAGATATATACATATCATAAGGTATAGCGGTAATAATTGTGGCGTCTTTATGCTCAATTTGATAGTAACCATCTTGCCATTTTGTTTCTAAATAGCCACCAAATTTAACATCCATTGCCCTTTCTTCAAGTTTTTGAAGCCAAACCTCTCCGCCCGGCAACCAAAAGTCTGGTAGCTCTGTTTGCCAACCGTCTATCATTTTTTGTTTAAAAATACCGTACTCATATCTTAATGAGTATCCCATCGCAGGGTAGCCGCCAGTTGCTAAGCTGTCCATAAAGCAAGCGGCTAATCTGCCAAGTCCACCGTTGCCAAGTCCAGCGTCTGGCTCTTGCTCGTATAGACTGTCAAGAGTTATATCAAAGCTTTTTAACGCTTCTTTAAAAGTCTCTTCAAGACCTAAGTTGTATAGGTTGTTTTTTAAAGAACGTCCTACCAAAAATTCCATACAAAGATAGTAAACATTTTTCAAGTTTTTATCTTTTGAGCGCTTTGATGCCTCTCCTCTTATTAAATGGAGCTTCTCTTTAACTACTAAAGAAACCGCTTTATAAAATTCATCATGTGTTGCTGTGGCTGGGTCTGTTGCAAAAATATGGTTTAACTTATTTTCAATAGCCGTTCTAGCTTGTACCACGTCAAACTCTTTATGCATAATTTTATAACCATCCTTTCAAATGTATAAAAAATATTATTAAAAGTAAAAATAATTCTTACACTTTAATTCTATATTAAGTTACTAGCAATTTCAATAGTAATAACCCATTAAGTTTAACACTTGTTTTTGTAATATGTTACAAAAATATATTAAGCTTTTTGATAGTTTATAACAATATGTTCATATTTAAATTTAATTTTACATTACTTTTACAAACATTTCACTAAACAGTGGTTTTTAGTACTTCGCACTCGCCTTTAATAGTAAACTCGCCTGAGTTTGCAGGAATAAACAGGCTGTCTCCAGCGCAAAAACTAGTTGATGAATAATTGTTTTCTACTACTCCTGCACCACTTAACACAGTTAGAGATACAAATGATGCAGTGTCGGCAGTTTGCTTTAAACTATCTGTTATTATATACTTGTCGCAACTAAAATATTCACACTCACAAAGCTTATTGCTTTTAAATTCTTGTTTAATTGTAGGTGAAAGAGTGCTAACTTCAATAGCTTTTTCAATATGAAGCTCTCGCCCGTTGCCATTTGCGTCTTTTCTGTCGTAGTCGTACACCCTGTAGGTAAGGTTAGAGTTTTGTTGAACTTCACAGATTAAAATACCTGCTCCAATTGCATGAATTGTGCCTGCTTCAATAAAAAATACGTCACCTTTTTTTACCTCTACTTTATTTAAAGCCTCGGTAATAGTGTTGCTATTTATTCTATCTTCAAACTCTTGCTTGCTCAAATTTTTGTTTACTCCAAAATATAAATATGCGCCTTCTTCGCAGTCTATTACATACCACATCTCGGTTTTTCCGTATGAGTTTTCATTTTTTAATGCATAATTATCGTCTGGGTGAACTTGCACAGACAAAGGTTGTTTTGCATCAATAAATTTAATAAGCATAGGAAAAAACTCAAATTTGCTACAGTTTTCTCCTAACACCTCTTTGCCTGCAAGCCTGATATACTCGCTAAGGGTTTTGCCGTCGTATTCTCCACCTATAATCGTACTTTGCCCGTCTTTATGAGCAGACAATTCCCAACTTTCAGCCAAAGGGCTTATGTTTGTTTGCTTATTATAAATAGTTTTTAGCTTGTTTCCGCCCCAAATATAATCTTTAAAGCTAGGCATTAATTTTAATATCTCTTTCATACTAGTTATCCTCTCTAATACAGTTAATAAAAAGGCGACTATGAAAAACTCCATTCGTCGCCCTTGTTTTATTCTTAATAGTGCATAAATACTTATTTAAACCTACTAATAAAATCACACTATTTACGAGTGTTTAATCTATTGATTTGTTAAGTGAGCTCCAAGTTTTTCCTACATAAAGAACAACTTCTTTGTATTGGTTATTAATAAGCTCGTCTTTAAGGTTAAGTTTTTCACAATACTTAGACACCTCTTTAAAGTTTCCTTCTTCATGAGCTATAACAAGCTTTAAAAGGTCGCCTGCTATTCCTTTGCCCTCAAGTATAGCCTCGACAATTTTGTTACTAATTGAAAGTTTTTCTAGTGCCTCTGCCATAGGAACTTGCATTAAAACGTCGAGCAAAGAGAACATTCCCATAAGGTAAGCTTCGCTCTCTCTTAAAGGAAGGTCAGGTATGTAAGCTACTAAATCTTCACAAAATTTAGCCCTTGTAAACGAAGCTTTTACAAGCTCTTCAGACAAGCCGTCGCTCACTGTAAAGCTTAATAAATATACCCATTGCCTAATTTGTTGTATTCCAAAAACTGTAAGCGCTTGCTTTACAGACCTAATTTTGTTAGGCAATGCAAAATAAGCAGAGTTAACAAGTTTTAACAAAGCAAATGTTAAAGTGGCGTCAAGCGAAATGATGTCTGAAATCTCATCAAATCTTGGCTCATCTCTTGATACCGCTGCTGCAAGCCTAAAGAAGTTAGACTGTAAATGCTCAGGTTTTACAACATCTGTTCTAACCATTTCAGCTACCGAGTTGCCCTGGTAATAGTCAAAGCCCATGTCTTCTACTTTCTCTCGCTGTGCAGTGGTGTTTACATTAAAGGCTGCAACTTTAAGGCCCATATTTTTTGCCATAGTAAATTTAGACAATACATCGCCTTCATCACTAGATGAAAAATCTATTTTAAGTATGTCGGCAAAGTGAAGAATATTCATAAAATGCTTTGTAAACTCAAAGTTTGTAATAGCAATTCTAAAGCCTTTTTGTTTATACGAGCTTAGAAACTTCTCAAAATCTGAACTCAAGAGCAAGTTGCCGTCAATTTGTATTACAAGCTTATCGGCACTAAAAAAAAGAGGAACTTCTCTCATCAAAATATTTGGTGTAAAGGTTAGGTAGGCGTCTTTGTCTCTAAAAACCTCAGCGTCGTCCATGTCTGAGAAGAATGAAACTATCGCTTGTGCTCCTTCGTCGTCTTTTTGATTATAAAGTGCCCTGCCCTCTTGGTTGTAAACAATTTCATAGCCTACTACTTTTTTCTTTTTGTTAAGTATGGCTTGCCTTGTAATATAAGTTTGCATGATGTTTCCGCCTTTCGTTATTTTTCACAATAGTGCTTATAAACAATTTATGTTAACTCTATGATATTGAGTTAGTATTGTATGTAAAAATATATTACATATAACCCAAATAACTAACCCAAATAACCCAAAATTTTCCAATTAACACTAAGTGTACGTTAATTATTTTTGCCAGTAAATCTCTGCCCTGTCACCACTTTTTACATTCTGAACAAAAGACTCAATCTCTACATCGTTTAGTCTCATAACTAAATCACCCTCAGGGTTTTTTGTGTCGATATCGGCTAAATACAATAAATCAAAAACACAATAACTGTCTCCGCCCTGTTTTGGAAGCAACACTAAGGTCTCGCCGTTAAGGTCAACTCTAATCTTTTTATCATCGCTAATAATCTTCTCTTTGTCCTCTTGTGTATATAAGTTAACAGTGCTACCTCTAAACTCGTTTACAGCCACTGTTTTGTTGCTAAGTGAGAACACTTGTAATTCATCATTTGGAGCAAACTCATAATCAAGTTCTTCAGACGACGAATTTACATAATACTCTATTTTTTTAGAGCCAAACTCAATAGCCTCTAGCACTTGCCCAAGGTTTAATAAATATTGCAACACTATATCGTCGCCTTCACATATAACATAGTCTGCATCCATCTCTTTACCATTAACTGTAAATATATGCCCTATGTTGTAAGGGGTTCCGTTAAGCGTAATGTTAATGTTTCTATAAGACTTAACAAGGCTTCTAAGGCTGTCTCCTGCGTCGTCACCTTGTGTGCAAGGGGTAAATTCTATCTCGTCGCCTGTGTTTATTTTGTCAGATAAGCTTGCAACTTTTCCATTTATTTTTATCTCGGCGGGGGTTGCAATTCCGCCTCTAATATTTTTGGGTTGCCCGTTAAAGGTAAAGCTTATGCCCTTGCCACGCTTGCCCATAATTTGCTCGTACTTATAACCACTCATTTGAAGCACACCTAAAACAGATGTGTCCCAAATATTAAAAAGGTGTATGCTCTCGTTGTTTACTTTAATTGTAAACGTATCTGTTGAGTTCTCGTCTATAGCTGTTATGGCTATTCCAAGTGGGGTAGCATATTCAGGGGTATATAAGTCTTTTTCGCAGTCAATAACTTTTTTCATATATACATTTGAGTCTGAAGACACAAATTTAATATCCATTCCAAGGTCGTGCGCTACATATTCTTTTAAATTTCTCACACGGCTGCCGCCACCTACTAAAAATAGTGCAGCTGGAGATTTATCGTTAATGTCAAATACTTTTTGAGCAATTGTTTGAGAGAGCTTTCTAATCGTCTCTTCTGTAACATCTTGTATTTGCTCTTTACTTATTTGCTCTTTAAGTCCTAAAATATTCTCATATTCAATTAAGTCATTTTCGGTCATTTGCTTTTTAATTTTTTCTGCCTCATTAAAGTCGCATAGGCAGGCTTGCATTATTACGTCGGTAACTTCATCTCCTGCTATTGTGGCCATGGTGTAGCCTGTAACTACTCCGTTTTTACAGGCGGCAATATCAGAGGTACCTGCGCCAATGTCACAAAGTGCTAAATTAAGCTTTCTAAGCTCTTTAGGTATAACCACATTCATAGCGGCTATAGGTTCTAGGGTAAGGCCTGCAACCGTTAACCCTATTTTTTTCATGGTTGAGTATAAACTCTCTACAACCTCACGAGGTAAAAAAGTAACTATCATATGAACTGATACATTTTGCCCTTTGTGGTCTAAAATAGAGGCTATTTCGTAATCATCAAGCATATATTTTTGAACTGTATGCCCTACATAATAATAGCTTCTATCACTTTTTGAGTTAACTTGCTCTATAGCTTTTTCAACAGCATAAGATTCTAATTTTTTATTAAACGAGCGTGTAACTGTTCCGTTTTCAATAGGTAAGCTTACCTCGCTCATAACTGTCTCTAACGAGCGACCCGCGGCTGCAATATGCACGCTAGTTAGGTTTATATTTAGCTTTGCCTCTATTCTTTCTTTTACTTTAAGAGCAGTTAATGCCGTTTGTGCTATGTCGTCAATCTGTCCGTCTACAACTACTCTGCTTGTGTATTCTTCTTTTTCAGACTCTAAAACTTTAAAAACTTCTCCGCTTTTGTATCCCGCAATACCAATAACGCTTCGTGTGCCTATGTCTAAAGCAAAGATTAAATCCTCGCTACTGCAAGGCAAAACATGCTCCCCCTTTTTTGCTGCCAAAATTACACCTCCGTTTATTTTTCTTGTCTTATCTTATCTGCTGTTTTTAATATTTGTGCATATATTGTTGCAACAACCTCATACAGCTCCTCTGGTATACTTTGGCCTACATCAAGCATACAAAGCATTGACGAGGTGCTGTCGTCTCTATACACAGGTATACCTCTAGTCTCGGCTATATCAATTATTCTTTGTGCAGTTTCTCCGTATCCCGAGGCAATAACCACAGGGGCAACGTCGCTTTCACTGCTATATTTTAAGGCTACTGCCTTTTCTTGTTTATTAGATTTTGACATCTACACCAACCCTTTTGTACGGTAAAGATTTAAATACCTGCATTAAAGACCTACCTGTGTTAAGTGGCTCAATCTTTGTTTGCCCTACAGTGTAGTCTAGTTGTTTTAATACTACAGGTAAATCTTTTATTACTTGAGAGAAGTCCTCTTCAAATCCCGGTGGGCAAAATAGAAAGAAATCTATTATTCTATCGTGAGAGAAAATCTCTGCCTCAAATCTGCCTATGTTTTCTATATCAATAACAAGCAAAAAATGCTTGCCTGTGCTAACTCCGTCGGGCATGTCTTTTTCGTCGCTCTCAGGGTTTATCCATATTTCTGCAAAAGCTTTCACGTCGTTTTCAATAACAGGAACAACGAAATGAAGTAAAGGTGTAAAATTGCAAGGAGATGACAACAAGCTGTGAAGAATGTTATCTACCTTTGCGCCCTCGCTTAAATTAACCCCCTCACTCAAACTTTGTGTTTGAACAAGCTTAATAAGTGAGTCCATGACTATTGATTTATCTGATGCTGCAGCTTGGTTTTTAAATGTAAATTCTCCACTTTGTAATAGTTTTGAAAAACTTGTAACAAGCCTTACAAACTCTCTTTGGTCGGTAGGCGACAGCATTTGCCTCAGCCTAAACGCCGCCTCGTTAAAAAACTGCATACTGCTGTTATAACGAGATAAGTTATATACTATCATAGAGGCTACCTTGCTAAGTTTTGGTGTGTAAAGAAGGCTTTGCTCTACATCTTTAAGCACTGTTAAAACTTCTTCTTTTAAAGAGTAAAACTGCTGGTGAGAGTCCCCCTGCCTAAACTTAGCTACTAGCGCCTCGAGTTTAGCAAAAATACCTGTAGAGGGCTGTAGGTTCTCTTTTAAAAACTCTAAGCCGTTTGCAACAGAGTCAATAACGTCGTCTTTTGCAGCAACGTTGTTTATCGATTTTAAAAAGTTTGCTATTGCCACTTGCATGTTAGGGGTAGATTTTGGTGAAGCACTGAGTTCTCTTAAAAAAGAAAAAATTTCTCCCCTAAATCGGGTAGAGGCATCCTCTTGCCTTAAAAGTTCTTTTTTAACGTCTTCTGGGTTCATGATAAGAGTTTGGCAAAGCTGCTCAATTTCTCCTGTAACAGTGCTGTTGTTTTGAGGCAAAAGCTTGAAAATCTCTTCAAGCATAAATATATTTTTAAGGTATGTAACTGTAACCATAGGATCTTTTAACAAATTCATTAGCAAAACAGGGGCCTCGCTATTGTCGCCTAGGTTTGTGTTTTGCTGTAAAAGCTCGCTTTGGTTGTGCGCGCGCATAACCCTTGTTGGGTCTGAAATTGTAAAAGGATTTAATGGGTCAATTGCCGTTTTAGGTGCAACAGGCTGATTTTTATTTATTATAGGCGTGGTTACCTTTAAAATATCAGGCATTTTTTCCTCCTTTTACTTTAATAAAAGCAATAGCTAAAACTAAAGGCAATTGGCTTATTGTATCAAGTAGCATGTGTGCATTATATAATAATACAATTTTAAAATTTAGCTATTAGCAAACCCTAAGTTTTGGGTAAAGATATTTCATAGATTATCTTATTATAACTTAAGTTATAAAAAAAAACAATATTTTTAACACATTTATTCATAAATATATTTAATTCATAGGTAAAAATATTGTTTTTTTGGTTCTATATTAAATTTATTCTTACAAAAAAGCAAAAAACATAATAAAATTTGTAAATATCTCTTGCTTTTTTCTGAAAATATAGCATAATTGTAAGTAGGATAGTTATCAAATCATATAGCAAGACTGTTTTTATGAATATAGATTTGTTACATAAGCGGAATATTTAAATATTTACTAATTTAACACTGCGTAGAAAGGGTGGTCATACAATATGAGAACTGTCGAACCGGGAATGGAGATAATGCTTGAGACGTTTATCCATGAAACAGAAACTATGCTTGAGCAACTAGACGAAATTTTACTTGAATCTGAAAAAGCTAAAAGTTTGAGTGAGGAGTATATTGGCAATATTTTTAGAATTACTCACACAATAAAGGGGTCTGCTGCTATGATGGATTTTACTGCCATCTCAAAGCTATCCCACTCTATCGAAGATGTTTTTTATATAATCAGAGAGGACCCAGCAAAACTAGATATGGTGTTCGACTCTTTATTTGACCTAATACTTACTTCTTCAGACGTATTAAAAGAAGAGCTTGAAAAAATTCAGTCGAACGACGAGTACGAAGAACCTGATGTTTCTGAAATTATTGATAGCCTTCATGATATGGCTAAAGAGTTAAGCGGTAAAGCAGTTGCTAAAAAAGAAGAGACTGTTGATGAGGTTGTAGAGGTAACTTCTTCAGAAGGCGGAATGTATAAAATAGTTGTTCACTTTACAGATGATTGCCAAATGGAGAACATGCGCGCTTTTATGCTTTTAACACAACTTCAACATGTTTGCTCAAAACTTGAGTCAATACCTGAAAACCCTGAAAATGATTTAGCTTTAAGTGAAGATATTGTTAGAGATGGCTTTATTATATTCTGTAAACCTTTGAAATCTATAGACGATGTTGAAAAAACTATAGAGGGTGCCATGAATATAAAATCTTATGAAATAATGGAACCTGAGGCAGAACCTGAAGATGAGCCTGAGTTAGAATCTGTTGTTGAGAAAGAAAATGAAGTTGTAGTAGATGAACCTAAAAAAGCTGCACCTAAAAAAGCTGCAACAACCGCTGCACCTGCAGCTGCAAAACCTGCTGCGGCGGCAAAACAAAGCCTTATCAGCGTTAATCAAAGTAAGTTAGACCAACTTATGGACTTGGTAGGTGAGCTTGTAACCGCTGAGTCTATGGTTATCAGAAATCCTGATTTAAAAGGCTTAAAGCTAGACAATTTTACAAAATCGATTAGAGAACTTAAAAAATTAACGGACGAGCTTCAAGACATAGTTATGTCTATGAGAATGGTTCCGCTGTCAGGAACCTTCTTAAAAATGGAGCGTATTGTGCGAGACATGAGCAAAAAGCTTGATAAAAAAGCAGAGCTTGTAACACAGGGCGGAGAGACCGAGATAGATAAAACAATAAACGACGCTATTGTTGACCCGTTTATGCACATGATAAGAAACTCTATGGACCATGCTATTGAGACAGAAGAGGAGAGAATAGCAGCAGGCAAAGACCCTGTAGGTAAAGTTACACTTACAGCGAAAAATGTCGGAGGAGAAATTTTAATCAAAATAAGCGACGACGGCAAAGGTTTGGACCCTGAAAAGCTTTTAGCAAAGGCAAGAGACAACGGAATTCTTACAAAACCTGAGAGCGAGTACACCGACAAAGAAATTTACTCACTTATTTTAGTTGCTGGTTTTTCAACAAAAACGCAAGTGACAGAGTTCTCAGGCAGAGGCGTTGGAATGGACGTTGTTAGAAAGAACATAGAGCAAGTTGGCGGTTCTATTTCTATTAACAGTCAACTGGGCGAGGGCACTACATTCACAATGAAAATTCCTCTAACATTGGCAATTGCAGAGGGAATGAATTTCCATGTAGGAGACACAACCTTTACTATGCCAATAACATCTATTACACAGTCGTTTAAAGTAAATAGTCCGTCACAAATAATTCAAAATACAGACGGTAGCGAGATGATAATGATAAGAGGCGAGTGTTACTCTATTTTAAGACTACATAGAGTTTTTGATATTGATACAGATATAACAAATATTGAAGACGGCATATTAATTCAAATTGAAACAGCAGAGAATAGCACATGTGTATTTGCCGACGAACTTCTTGGTGAGTATCAGGTAGTTGTAAAACCTTTCCCTCCTTTCTTTAACCAATATGAGTTAAAAGAGAAAGGTATTTCTGGCTGTAGCATTTTAGGCGACGGTAGCATTAGCCTTATTTTAGATGCAAACAGCCTACTTAACAACCTTTAAATTACATTTTAGAAAGGAACGGTGAATAATATGAGTAACTCTTTAACCAACTCGGTAGCAGAAAATTTAGAAGACAGAACCTTATTGTTTTACATAGATAATATGTTGTATGCGGCTTCTCTTGCACTAGTCAAAGAGATATTGCCTGTTCAAAGATTGACAAAATTGCCTTTCATTCCGCCACATGTAAAAGGAATAATTAATTTAAGGGGTAAGGTTGTGCCTATTATTGACACACGAACAAAGTTTGATTTGCCAGAAATACCTTATACCGACCGAACTTGCATTATTGTTTTAACCATAAATACTACTCAGGTAGGTTTAATAGTAGACAGCGTGTCAGAGGTATTGTCTATAGCAGAGGCACAGCCTTCGTCTCCACCGCTTACCAGTAATACAGCAGGGCAGTATATTGCCTCTGTTGTAGAGCTTAATTCTCGCGTAATACTTAACATTGATTTTGCGAGATTTTTTCAAAATGATATTGAAGGGTTAAGGTTTTAACATTAATATGTAGCAGTATGCATAAGGAGCTGTAATAAGTGTAGCTCCTTATGCGTTGTGCTTTTGATTATTGTTTTCATATATTATGAAACGAGGTGGCTTATGTCAGTTATAATTAAAATATCAGATAAAGAGTTTGATGATATAGCGCAATTTGTGTACCAAAAATATGGTATAGATTTAAAAAGAAAAAAACAGCTTATTGAAGGTAGGCTTTCATACACTTTAACGGCTAAAGGGTTTAAAAATTTTTCAGAGTACTTCGACTACTTAAAAAAAGATAGAAGTGGAGAAGAAATGCAGTTGTTTTTGAATAAAATAACAACTAATCACTCTTACTTTGCAAGAGAGACAGACCACTTTGAATATCTTGCTAAAGTGGTGTTGCCTGAGCTTGAGAAAAAAAGGCATGGCGAGCTTAGAATTTGGAGTGCAGGTTGCTCTTCTGGGCAAGAGGCTTACAATATTGCCATGGTAATAGACCAGTACTTTGGCTCGAGAAAAAATATGTGGGACACGACCATTTTAGCCTCAGATATTTCAACAAATGTGCTTATGAAAGCTCAAGAGGGTATTTACGCGCCCGACAATCTAACCGGTTTGCCAGATGCGTGGATAAAAAACTATTTTAATAAACTGCCAAGTGGCGCACTGCAAGTTAGCGACAAAATAAGAAACGAAGTAGTGTTTAGAATAGCCAATTTAATGGAACCTTTTTCTTATAAAAAACCTTTTGATATTATTTTTTGTAGAAATGTTATGATATATTTTGACCAACAAACCACTAATAATATGGTCAAAAAATTTTATGACGCAACTGCAAATGGCGGCTATTTATTTATAGGCCACTCTGAAAGTGTAGACAAAAACACTTTAAAATATGAGACGCTAAAACCGTCTATATTTAAACGAACTTGAAGGTAGGTAGGTTGAAATCCGTATACTCATTATTGATAAATCTTTGTCTATTAGAACTAAGCTTCAAATGGAGTTTAGCAAAGACTGCGAAGTTTGCTTTGTAGCATGTTTTGCAGAGATAACTGACTTGAAAAAATGTAAAGATAAATTTGATGTTGTTATTGTATATGTTGATAGTTTAAGCCAAGAGGATATGTTAATACTACACGATGCCAAAACTCCAATTTTAGTATCGTGTTTTGGTGTTGGTAACATAAATGCAAGAAACAATGGCTTTCAAATTATAACAAGGCCTGTTGAAACATTAGCATTTGAGCGCTATGTGAAATATTTGAAATCAGAAATATACAGGGCACTGCAACTTGGCACTAATATATCGTATAAAAATACTAAGGTTGATATTATAGCAATAGGCGCATCTACAGGCGGAACAGAAGCTATAATTAAAGTGATAAAAACATTGCCTAAAACTACACCGGGCATAGTGATTGTTCAGCATATGCCTCCTAGTTTTACTCCATTATACGCAGAGCGACTGGATAAGCTATGTGAGATGTCTGTAAAAGAGGCCACAAACAATGCCAGAATAGAAACAGGTCAAATAATTTTAGCTGCAGGAGATTACCATTTGAGCTTAAAAAGAGACTCACTCGGATATTATGTAAAAAGCGAAAAAGGCGAAAGAGTGAGCGGACATTGTCCATCTGTAGATGTTTTGTTTGAGTCGGTGGCAAATACTGCAAAAGAGAAGTCCATAGGGGTTATTCTGACAGGAATGGGAGCAGATGGAGCTGTAGGAATTACAAGTATGAGAAAAGCAGGAGCCTACACAATAGGTCAAAATAAAGAGACCTGTGTAGTTTATGGTATGCCTATGGAGGCATATAAGCTTGGAGGAATAACAAAGCAATTACCATTAGAGAAAATAAGCGATGAAATTAATTTATATTTAAGCAAATAATGCTGAACAAATTATTATTAAACTTTTGTTAATGAGCATAACAAAATTGCGTATATTTTGCTTGATAATAGGCAGAACGGCACTTATAAATATGGCAAATGCCCAATATAATAATATATATATTATATGCAATTTAATATAAAACATAGTAAAATAAAGGATGGTTTATAAAATGAACAAAATATTTACTGAAAATGCACCTGCTGCAATAGGCCCTTATTCGCAAGCAATATCTGTAGGAAACATGGTATACACAAGTGGTCAAATACCTGTAAACCCAAGTACATCAGAGGTAGATGCTGACGAAATAAGCGGACAAACCTTACAAGTTATGAAAAATTTAGAGGCTGTTTTAAGCGCTGCTAATGCAAAGCTTAGCGACGTAGTTAAAACCACTTGCTTTTTAGCAGACATGGGAGACTTTGCTAAGTTTAACGAGGTTTACGAGCAATATTTTTCTCACAAACCTGCTAGAAGTTGTGTAGCGGTTAAAACTTTACCTAAAAATGTTTTGGTAGAGGTAGAGGCAATAGCATTTATATAGCATAAATAAATACAACAGAAAAAACCCAACTTACGTTGGGTTTTTTCTGCTCTTTTGGGGAGGAGTTGTATTGAAAAGCTTGCGATAATCTTTATCGCTAGTCACATCATCTTTTGTTGTATCCCTATTATACAGTACAACATTATACTATGTCAACCTTTAGAAGAAATATCTCCCATTTGACTATTAAGCATAATACTATAGGTTTAAATTTGTGAGAAATTCACAGAATTTTTTACTCATTTTAATATTTTGAGAAGCTTAAATTCACCCATTCTGTCAAACACTTGTAAATCAAGCTTATCCATGCTATTATTAATTAAGATTTATTATAGTCAAAATTAATTATTACACATAAAATTCGGGTCTTTGCTCACTGAGAAGATTTTGTATGTTTTTTAATAAGTAAAATGAGTAATTATAATTAATTAACTTAGAAAACGAAAGCTTTTACCTAATGCCAACTTGTTGACAATA
The DNA here is from genome assembly GCA_964369215.1 of uncultured Eubacteriales bacterium. GTDB lineage: Bacteria > Bacillota > Clostridia > Oscillospirales > Acutalibacteraceae > SIG603. Next base: position 2,983 of record CAYJEZ010000003.1, on the reverse strand, counting down.
AAGCTCTATTATTGAAAGTGAAAAAGTTTTTCAAATTACCTTTTTGCGCATTTTTTTGAACAATATGCTTTTTGACAACCTGAGGCAAATATTGATTTGACTACATTTATGCGGTTTTTAGCTTAAGAGCTGTTAAGGTTTTCAAGATAATTAAATTTATCGGAGAGGATTGTCCAGTAATGAAAAAAAATGAAATATACTCTTTATATATAGAAAGCGTCAGCTCTGAGGGAGTAGGCATAGGCAAAATAGACGGTATGGCTGTTTTTGTTCCAAATACAGCACCCGGCGATAACATACAATGTAAAATAGTGAAGGTAAAAAGCAGGTACGCTTTCGGAATTATTGAGCAAATAATTAAAAGCTCTGAGCATAGGCAAGAGATTGACTGTGAAGTTTTTACTAAATGCGGAGGCTGTGTATACAGGCATATTACTTACGACTTTGAACAAATACTTAAAGACAATATGGTAAGACAAACCATTGCAAGAATTGGTGGATATAAAGACTTAGAATTTGATAATATTTGCGCAGATAGTGGCTGTGGCAGATATAGAAATAAAACTCAAATACCGCTAAGCGAAGATAAAAACGGCAATTTGATAATGGGTTTTTACGCTAAGCATTCTCACAGAATTGTAGAAACAAGTGACTGTAAACTGCAACCTGAGGTATTTAACACTGTAATGCAAGTGTTTAAAAAGTGGCACAAAATAGCTAAAAACACCGTTTATAATGAGCTTACTAATAAAGGCTTGTTAAGGCATTTGTATATGCGATTAGCGGTAAGCAGTAGCGAGTTGATGTTGTGTGTAGTTTCAACAAGTAAAAAAATAAACAAAATAGATTTGCTTTTAGATATGGTAAAAGAGCGTGTTCCGGAGCTTAAAACTGTGGTTATAAATGTAAATAAAGAAAAAACTAACGTGATTTTAGGTGAATCATGCATAAATATTTATGGTGATGGATATATTACAGACACCCTATGCGGCTTGTTTTTTAGAATATCTCCTTTGTCTTTTTATCAGGTAAATTCACCACAAGCTCAAAGGCTATACAACCAAGCAAAAGACTTTGCCGACTTAAAGCCAGACGATGTTTTGATAGATTTATATTGTGGAACAGGAACAATAGGCCTATGTCTTACCGATGAAAGTAACAAGCTTATAGGGGTAGAGATAAACGAGCAAGCTATTGAAGACGCTAAATCAAATGCAAAATTAAACAACAGAAACAACACGGAGTTTATTTGTGCAGATGCAAAAGAAGCGGCTAAACAATTAAGCCAAAGAGGAATAAATCCACACGTGGTAGTGGTGGACCCTCCAAGAAAGGGTATAGACAAAGATTTGATTGCAACTGTCTGCGCTATGAATGCAAAAAGGATTGTTTATATAAGTTGCGACCCAGCCACACTAGCAAGAGATTTGCTCATATTTAAAGAAAATGGCTATATTGCCCAGAAAGCAAGAGCCTTTGATTTATTTCCTCGAACAGCCCATGTTGAAACGTGCGTACTTTTATCCCGCAAAGACCCACGAAACTGCTCACCATCTAAATAAAGAGGAAATTTAAACATAATAGACTTTAATGGAGCGTCTGACTCTCCATGTGGAAAAATCTCTATTGCTTCAATTAATGAAGTGATTAGGGATTTTTTTTCTTCATCATTAGATTTATCAAAGAGTGTATCAAAGTTCTGGAGTAGAACATATATTTTTTCTAAAGTTAGTGTATCTTCTTCAACTGCTTTCAAGCTAACTTTCACGTTCTCTAGGCTTGTTTGTACGACATCATTTTATCAAGTATGTGATATTAAGTAAATTTGCTTATGTTATCACTTACTATTTACTGATTTAGTGTTATATGGAAACTTGAAACATTAATAAATATGTGATATAATTATATTATCAATTACTTATTCGCTTACGATTGAGCAAAAAAATAAGACCTTCTTTTTTAGAAAGTCTTTAAAATATTGTGAAAGAGGTCTTATCATGTTGGAATCTAATAATATTTCAAATATAATAAATGAAGATTTTTATTTGAAATCATATAAATGCACTTTTAATATAACCGAACTAGAAGAGTTGAATGGAACTATAAAAAAATCACTTATTGTAACACCTATAAAAAGTGAACCTATATACTATGCGTTCAGTGGCAGTAGTGGTTTATGTCGAACTAGAGAGTATGGTGGGCTTGAAAATGATAATTTACTACGAAAAATTATTGCTTTATCTAATAAAGATGCAAAACAAACACTAGAATTTTTTGAAGATAATGGCTTTCTTTTTACTTTAGATTTAGATACTGATACAATCATTGACCTGAATGATATGGTGGAAATCATAAACAGAGTAAAAGCAACAACCTTACTATTGAATGCACTTGAGTCTGATAGTTTAGATTATGATGCTATTTTACATTACACTCTATTTTTACTTTTGGGAAAACGAATTGAAATGAGACTTTCAGAAAAAACAGCTTATAGTTCATCACCTTTTACATTGCAAAAAATTGTCGCTGGAGTTGGCATCTCTCATAGCCTCAATCAAGAAATTGTAGAAATTGGCGAATCCGAATAGCGGAGAAACATCAAAGAAAAGGGTTTACAGTAGCAAATATGCTTTATCAAGTATTGTGTGTTGTTCCAAATGTGGTGATATTTACAGAAGGATACAATGGAATAATCGAGGAAAACACTCCACGGTATGGCGCTGTTGTAATCGAGTGGAACATGGACCCGATAAATGTGATGCCCGTACCATTTTGGAATCGGATTTGCAAAGTGTTGTAGTGGATGCTATAAACAAGACACTTGGAGGACGAGATACTTTTCTCCCGGCATTGAAAACAAATATAGAGATGGTTATATCGGATGATGCAAATAGTGAAATATCTGAAATCAATACTCAACTGGAGGAACTGCAAAGAGAACTTTTAAACAGAGTAAATTCAAAAGCTGATTATGAGGATATAG
>CAYJEZ010000002.1:0-57573 GCA_964369215.1 uncultured Eubacteriales bacterium | reverse complement strand
GGGAAGACGGAACGGTCAAGACCGTTCCCTACTCTGAACTTGCTTCGCATTATTTTTATAATTGGAGGTAATATGTTAACATTATTAAGGGCAACAAATGATGATGCTATGCAAATAACCACTATAAAAACACTTGCATATAACGCAGAAATTAATGCTTATTTAGGTAGAGATGGTGGACCTCAAGGCTATGATGAAATATCGTCTCAATTAAATATTATTAAATCATTCTATGCGTACAAAGTATTATTGGATGAAAAAATAATCGGAGCTTTTTTCCTTTATCCTATAAATAAAGAAACAATGGGATTTGAAGACTTTGTTATCCACCCATCTTATCAAAATAAAGGCTATGGTTTTGAAGTGATGAAATTAAATGAACAATTAAATCCTGATATAACTGAATGGCGACTATCAACTCCTACATTTAGTATAGGAAACCAGCATTTATATTCAAAATTTGGATATGTTGAAGTGTCAAGAGATGAAGATGAAATTCATTATGTCAAGCACCTCATAAAATGAGCAAAACCCTTGTCTAAACCACCACAAAACAAAAAATGTATTTATAAAAACAGAAACAACTTTTGTAGAGGTGCTCTGCTCCTTATGTTTGGTGTGATTTATTCATATTATTTATATAAAGGAGGAAACCTTTTGAAATATAATAATATTATTTGGGACTTTGACGGAACACTTTTTGATACTTATTCATTCATGTCCTCTGTGTTTTGCCAAGTATTAGAAGAATATAATATAAAAGAACCAATTCATGATATTAAATCTAGTATGAAGATTTCTATGGGTTACACTATTGAACAATATAAAGTTAGATATAATTTAAAGGAAGATTTTTTTGAAAAGTATCAATCTTTGCGAAAAAACAGAGAAAGCCAAGAAGTGAAGCCCTTTGACTACATTGTTTCTATATGCGGTGATATATGTAAAAATAATGGAAAAAACTACCTTTTTACCCACAGAGGAAAGTCAACACATACACTTATTGATGAGTATGGCTTAAAAGAATATTTTTCAGAAATAATAACTTCAGAATATGATTTTCAGCGTAAACCTAGCCCTGAAGCGGTAGTGTATTTAATGAATAAACATGGATTTTCACAAAAAAGCGCTATATTTATAGGCGATAGGGATATAGATATTCAGTCAGGAAAAAATGCAGGAATATCTACCTGTTTCTTTTCTGAGGAAGGAGAAACCTTGGACATAGCGGATTATAACATTCGTAGTATGAATGAATTATATGATGTGTTATATATTAGTAGGACAAAATAGGCTATACCTGTCCAACAACAAAAAAAGTATTGAAAAGAAAAGTTTAAAGAACAGAAAGGTTAGTTAATTGCAATTAGGGCAATTAACTAGGTCGATGAATGAAAACAAACAAGAATGCTTTTAGTAGCATATTAAAAAACGACGGAACTCCTACTTTAGGGGTAACGCTCTCTGCCGTGCTTGCACTTGCGCTGCCTAGCATGATAGAGCAAATTATGGTAACCTTTGTTCAGTATGTTGATACAGCAATGGTAGGTAGCCTAGGACCTGATGCAACGGCGGCGGTAGGTGTTACAACCAGTACACTGTGGTTTTTAAATGGAATTTTAAGTGCCGCGGCTGTAGGTTTCTCTGTGCAGGTGGCTCAGCAAATTGGCGCAGGAGACTTGGATAAAGCGAAGTCTATTGTAAGGCAAAGTTTAAGCTTTGTTGCTCTTTTTGGTTTAGGTATTGCTCTTATTGGCTTTATTTTATCTTTCTTTTTGCCTACTTGGCTAGGCGCAGAAGATGCAGTAAAAGGAGAGGCGAGTGGCTACTTAGCAGTAATGTCTCTTGTAATGCCTTTTAACTTTTGTATATTAATGCTAAGCTCAATAATTCGATGCTCTGGCGACACAAAAACGCCAATGCTTTTGAATTTGCTTATAAACATATTTAATGTTACATTTAACTTCTTATTTATTTACCCTACAAATACATATAATATTTTTGGATTTAATCTAACTATTTGGGGTGCAGGAATGGGAGTTGTAGGAGCTGCAATTGGTTCTGCACTTGCTTTGTTTATAGTAAGTTTACTTTATATTTATATAATTTTTAACAAATACAAAACTTTAAAGGTTAGTATAAAAGAAGACTTTAAATTTAAAAAAGACTGCTTAAGGCTTACACTTAGGCTAGGTCTTCCTGTTGCTCTTGAAAGGGCAATGATAAGCTCTGCACAAATTGTTATGACATTTATAGTTACTGCTATGGGTACAGTTGCAGTGGCGGCTAATCACCTTGCAGTAACTGCAGAGGCAATTAGTTATTTACCTGCCTTTGGCGTTGCAACTGCTGGCACAGCCTTAGTAGGGCAAGCAATGGGAGCTAAAAGAAAAGATGTTGCTTTAAAATGTGGTAGAGTAGTTTATGTTTTAGGTGTTATAATAATGTCTTTAGGCGGCTTATTAATATTTGTGTTTGCAAAACCGCTTATGACTTTTTTCACATCTGACCCAGAGGTTATAGCACTAGGTGCAGATATGCTAAGAATTGTAGCAATAGCACAGCCTTTCTTCGGTTTAACAATTTCCATTTCTGGCTCGTTAAGAGGAGCTGGAGACACAAAAGGTCCGTTTTTAATCAGCCTTATTTCAATGTGGGGAGTAAGGGTGTTGTTATCGGTTATTTTAGCGCCAAGCTTTGGCTTAGCAGGAGTTTGGATTGCGATGACATTAGAACTCAGTGTTAGAGGCATTCTTTTCTTAATTAGATTAGAGAAGAAAAAGTGGCTTGACATTAACCTTATTAACTAATAGTGTAGAGGAGAAAAAATGAGAACTTTAGTAAGACGAATAAATGAATGGGATGCACCTACAATGCTTAAAGTGTATAAACCTTATGTAGATAATAGCCACTGCACAAAAGAAGAGGTTTTGCCAAGCATTGCAGAGTATGTACAGCGTATAGATAAATATACCTACGGCAGAGGTTGGGTTATGAGTGAGATTGACGGTGAGACAGTAGGCTTTTGTCTTCTTACAGAGGACGAAGACCCAAACGACTTTTTTAACTGTACTATAGAACTTTATGTAAAAGAGGGATTTTACAGAAGAGGCGTAGGCTCTTCAATGTACTCTTTAATGATAGATATTATGCAGTTTGGAAACAAAAGAGGGATTACTGCTAAAATTCCTCTGCCTAATGATGAGGCTGTGGCTTTTCATAAAAAATGGGGATTTGAAGAGAAAGAGATAATAAAAGACAGTTTTGAAAAATTTGGAAAAAGCTATGATGTTTTGGTTATGAAGAAGAAACTATGCCCAGTAGATGAAAATGCAGAACTGCCAACAAAGCCGTATTTAATTGAGAGTAGAGACTACGAGGCTAGCCGTATTAAGGCGCAAGAGTTAATAAAAGAGGTGTAATACATAGCATGATTGACTGTGTATTATTTAAGATATTTAATGAGAAAGGTTGGTTGTAGTTATGCTTAATAAAGAAATTTCTAAATTAGTATACTATGCGTTAAACAAAGGCTTAATAAAGGAGACAGACAGAATTTGGGCAACTAATTGCTTGTTAGATGTTTTAAGACTTGACGAATTTGAAGAAGTAGATGTAGCATATGATGAAATAGAGCTGGAGAACGTGCTTAATGCTTTAAGTCAGTACGCAATTAGTGAGAATATTATAGAAGATACTACCACTTGTAAAGATTTATTTACAACAAAAGTTATGGGTGTATTTACACCAAAACCCTCAGAGATGATAGAGGTTTTCGGTGAGCTTTACGAGGAAGACCCTGTTAAAGCTACAGATTATTTTTACGCAGTTTCTATAGATAGCGACTACATAAGAAAGTATAGAGTAATAAAAGACCTTAAGTGGTCGTACAACTCGGCTTATGGAGACTTAGACATTACTGTAAATTTGTCTAAACCAGAGAAAGACCCCAAAGACATAGCTGCCGAGCGTTTGGCAAAACAAAGTGGTTACCCAAAGTGTATGTTATGTAAAGAAAACGAGGGGTACGCTGGCAGACTTAACCACCCAGCAAGACAAAATTTAAGGGCTATGCCTGTTACAATTAATAACGAGCAATGGTATTTTCAGTACTCTCCGTACACATATTACAACGAGCACAGCATAATTTTTAAAGGTGAGCACGAGCCTATGGTAGTGGATAAATCTAGCTTTAGAAAGCTTTTAGACTTTGTTAAGCAATTTCCACATTACTTTGTTGGCTCTAATGCAGATTTACCTATAGTAGGTGGCTCTATTTTAAGTCACGACCACTTTCAAGGCGGAAGCTACACTTTTGCTATGGAGAAGGCAGAAAAAGAGCTTGATATAGAGTTTAAAGGCTTTGAAGACGTGAGTGCACAAATAGTTAAATGGCCTATGTCTGTTATAAGAATTAAGTCGAAAAACGACAACAGACTAGTAGAGCTTGCAGATCATATTCTTGAAAAATGGAGAGCCTATAGCGACAAAGATAGCTTTATTTTTGCTTATACAGAAGACACTCCTCATAATACAATTACCCCTATTTCAAGAAAAAAGGGCGAATTTTATGAGTTTGACTTAGTTTTAAGAAATAATATTTGCACTGACGAGCACCCGCTTGGCGTGTATCACCCACATAAAGAGCTACATAATATTAAAAAAGAGAACATAGGGCTTATAGAGGTTATGGGCTTAGCCGTTTTGCCTGCAAGGCTTAAAAAAGAGATGAGCCAAATTGCTGATATCATTGTAAACAAACAAGAAATTCCAGAGAGCCTTTGTGTTCATAGAAACTGGGTTGAGGGTATTTTGGCAAAGCATGAGAATATAACTGCAGAAAATGTGGACACTATTTTAGAAAACGAGGTAGGCCTTGCTTTTGAGAAAGTGCTAGAAGACGCGGGTGTGTTTAAGTGTACAGAAGAGGGAAGAGCGGCTTTTTTAAGGTTCATTGAGTATGTCAATATATAAAAAATGGATTAAAAATTTTTCATATATTACGATAGGTGCGTTTCTAATACTAATTCTTGATATTAGTTGTGTTGTAAGAAACGCTACTGGATTTCCTTGCCCTAGTTGCGGAATAACTAGGGCATATTTAGCGCTTTTTAAAGCAGATTTCTCAATGGCTTTTTTTATGCACCCTCTATTTTGGATTTTACCTATTATTCTTATTTTATACATTATTAAGCCTAATTTTTTTTCAAATAAGTCAAAGCAATGCAGATTCTTATTAACATTAGTAATTGCCTTATTTTTAGTAGTTTATATAATAAGAATGATACTGTTTTTTCCGCATACAGAACCTATGAACTATAATCACGACGCTTATGTTAATTTACTGTTTGAGAAAATTAACATAGCTATTTACATTTAATTGATTTAGTGGTAGAATACTCTTGCAGGTGTCAAGACACATTGTATTACTTTGAAAAGGATGATTAACATGAAAAAAGCATTAATAATTGTAGACTACGTATATGACTTTGTAGCAGACGACGGAAACTTAACTTGTGGTAAACCAGGTCAAGATATTGAAGATAACATAATAAAAGTGATAAAAGATTTCAAAGATAGCGAAGATTTTATCGTTGAGGCATCTGATAACCATAGTATTGAAGATGGATATAATATAGAGAAAGATATGTTTCCTGCACATTGTTACGATGAAAAAGGCAAAAAACTATATGGTAAGGTAGCAGACGAAGTCGCTTCAGTTCCAAAAGCACAATATTTAAAGGTTAACAAAAGTAGGTATTCTGCTTTTTGTGCTACTGATTTAGACTTAAAGTTAAGAGAAAGAAATGTTAAAGAAGTGCATATAGTAGGCGTGTGTACAGATATTTGTGTACTTCACACAGCAGTTGATGCATATAATATAGGTTATAAAATAGTAGTACACAAAAACTGTGTTGCAACCTTTAATCAAGCAGCAGGTGAATTTGCTTTAGAACATATGAAAAATGTTACAGCAGCCGAAATTATTGGGTAGTATTAAAAAATAAGAGAGGATAGTGTTTTGAAAAAAACTTTATATGTTTCAGACCTAGACGGAACCCTGCTAAATAAAAATCAAGAAATATCAGATTTCACTGCAAAAACCATTAACTATTTAGCAGAAAAAGGCATGATGTTTTCGTATGCAACTGCACGCTCGTATATTACTGCTTCTAAGGTTACTAGTGGTATTACCGCAAAAATACCTGTAATTGTATATAACGGAACTATGATTGTTGAAAATGCTACGGGAGAGATTATTCAAGCTAACTTTTTTGAAAAAGAAGACAGTGACTATATAAATTCTTGTTTTAAACAAAATAATATACATCCAATTATTTTTTCTTATATAAATGGAGAAGAGAAGTTTACTTATGAGCAAGACAAAATTAATAACGAAACAAAAGCTTTTATTGCTACAAGAAAAGGTGATAAAAGAGATAATCCGATAGTTGAATTTGCTGAAATTAGTGAGGTTTTTCACTACTCTTGTATAGTAGACGATGATAGACTGCTAGCATTGTATGAAATTTTTAAAGATAAATACTCTTGTGTTTATTATAAAGATATATACACGGGTTATATGTGGCTTGAAATTATGTGTAAAGGAGTAAGCAAAGCAAGTGCAATTAAACAGCTTAAAACTATACTTGGTGTCGATTATATTGTAGCTTTTGGAGATGGTGGAAACGATTTAGAGATGTTTAAATTTGCGGACGAGTGTTATGCTGTAAAAAATGCAGATAAAGAAATAAAAGCTGTTGCAACTTCTATAATTGAAAGTAATGATAATGACGGAGTGGCTAAGTGGTTGTTAGATAATTTTAATGTTTGACTTTATTTTAACTTAACATTGACATTATATTTTATCAGAGTAGAAAGGAATGATAACTATATATCCAACAAAAGAAAAAGCAGAAGAGTTAATTAAAATTGCTAAAGATAGAAACCCAGGACCTTGGGTAGAGCATTCATACACTGCGGCACATTGTGCTGAAAAAATAGCAAATGCATGTAAGATGAACAGTGAAAAAGCATATGTATTAGGTTTATTACACGATATAGGCAGACATTTTTCTATACCTGGTTTTGGGCATATTTATTATGGCTATAAATACATGTTAGACTTAGGGTATGACGAGGTTGCTCGAATTTGTATGTCTCATTCTTTTACAACACAAAGTGAAAAAGATTATGTTGGTGCACTTGATATTTCTGATAAAGAATATGAAGAGTTGAAAATTATATTAGCTGAAATGGTTTTTGATGATTATGATAGATTAATACAGCTCTGCGACTCATTATCCGGTTCAGTAGTAATGGATATGATAGATAGAATGAATGATGTAGAGAGGCGATATGGTAGCTATTCAAAAGAGAAAAGAGCTAAAAATATAGGTTTAAAGACATATTTTGAAGAACAAGCAGGAGAGAACATATATAAATTAGTAACTGATAATAAAGAACTTTGGGGTAAGTAAAACACTACATCAAATTATAGTTACTAAACTTAGAAAACACTACAGAAATTAAGTGAAAAAGTTTGGATGTATGCGGTTTTTCGCTTAATTTGTGTTAGTTTTGAGGCTTGAATAACTAGAAATACAACAATAAAAAATGACCTCAAAGAGTGAAGCCATTGCCAACTCTATGAGGTCATTTTTGTTATATTTACTAAATACTACAGAAACCAAGTGAAAAAGCTAAAAGCTCAATATTGATTTGACTATATATATGCGTTTTTTCTCTTAATCAGTGTTAGTTTTGGGGTTGATTGTCTATATATTTTTATGTTTAATTAGTGTAGTTATCAAAATAACCTTGAATTAAAATAATAGGAGTACCTTTGTCTCCGCTACCAGAGGTTAAATCACATAAAGAGCCGATAAGGTCTGTCAATCTACGTGGTGTAGTACCTTGGGTAGCCATTTGGCCAACAAGGCTTTGGTTTTGTTTATCTTTCTCAATGATGGTTTTAGATATAGCTTCTTTTAAAGCATCGCCTTTTAAATCTGCAAAGTCATTGTCTGCTAAATATTTTAATTTAAGCTCGTTAGGTGTTCCTAAAAGTCCACTTGTAAAGCCAGGAGAAACTACAGGGTCAGCTAGTTCCCAAATTTTTCCTACTGGGTCTTTAAACGCACCGTCTCCGTATATTAACACTTCAATATTTTTGCCTGTTTTATCAAGAAACTCTTTTTGAATAGCATTAGCTAAATTTTCACAATCTGTAGGGAATAACTTAACAGTGCTTTCAGTTGCTTTATTAGAGCCAAGTAGGCCATAATCAGGGTTAAAACCGCTTCCGTCTACAGATGCAGTCATAATGTCATCGAGACCTAAAACTATATTTGCACCAGCTGCTTTTAACAGTCTTTTTGAACGCTCTCTTGTATGAATATCACAGCATAGTATATTTTTTGTATAGTTAAGAATGGCTCTGCAATCATTAGCGAAAATAATCTCAGGTTCAGCGCCTTCTTCTTTAATCAAGTTAGAGTAGTACTCTACATAATCAACGCCTGTAAATGTGTGTTTTAAATAACCAAAAAGCTCTCTGTATTTAGCCTCGTTCAAAACGTCAGTCCAAGGATTAACGCCTTTCTCGTCAAGCATGTCTAAATCAACTAAGTGGTTTCCAACCTCGTCAGACGGATAGCTCATCATAAGAGTAACTTTTTTTGCACCCTTTGCAATGCCTCTTAGGCAAATAGCAAATCTATTTCTGCTTAAAATAGGGAAAATAACACCTATATGGTCGCTGTTGAACTTTGATTTGATATCGTCAGCAATGTTTTGTGTAGTAGCATAATTTCCTTGAGACCTTGCAACAACAGCCTCCGTAATACCAACTACGTCCTTGTCATTGAGCTCAATATTTTCAGACTTAACAGCTTCTAATACGCTTGAAACAACTATTTCTTTGATGTTGTCACCTTCTCTAATAATTGGTGCTCTAACACCTCTTGAGACGGTACCTATCATTCTTGACATTTTACAACAATCCTTTCGATAATAAATAAAACTAATATAAATTCCTTGATTATTATACTATGTATAGTCTAATATGTAAAGGAAAATAATAAATTTTATAATATACAGTCATACCACTACATAATGCTTACAAACCCAATAAATTAAAGCTTGTACATGCATTTATTTAATTATTATTGAAATGGCGTTACTATACTAATTATTACAAAAAAAGGCTGTGACAAAACCAATTCTATTTCGTCACAGCTTCTTTAAATATTATTTTTTTAAATCTCTTTTAATCTTTTTTGCTATTTCATTTGTTTTTTTCTCTTGTTCAGCGTTAACAGGCTTCGGAGATAATACCTCTTCGTAGAGTTTATCTATTTCGTTTCCTGATAAAACATCGTTGTCAATATTCTTTCTTTTTAATCGATTATTTGTAGAATGGGTAGATAGAGTGTAAATAACACCCATTGTAGGTGGACCGATAAGAACACCGACAATTCCGAAAAGGCTACCTAACACCATAACAGATGTTAGCGTCCATATTTCAGGCAGACCCATAGATGAACCCACAACTTTCGGATAAATTAAATTTCCTTCTAATTGTTGAAGTACAAGAATGAAAATAATGAACCACAATGCGTCTATAGGGTTAACTAATAGTAGTAAAACAGTGCCCAAAATTGCTGAAATATAGCCACCTAAAATAGGAATAACAGCACATATTGTTACAATAGTAGAAATAAGTAAAGAGTATTCAATAAGACCTATTAGGTTCATACCGGCATAGCAAAGCAAACCTTGAATAATTGCCTCTGTAAGTTGACCACGCACATAGTTAGAGAAAATTTTATTTGAAAGACGTAAAAACATTGCAAAAGGAGGAACTGCCTTAACTGGCAATAAAGAATATGTTAGTTTTTTAAAGTCTAATACTAACTTTTCTTTTCCAGCAAGAAAATATATAGTGTAAACAAAGCTAAGAAAAACAGTAACAACCCCACTGGCAACACCAATTGTAGCAGATAAAACAGAAGAGAAAAAGGTACTAGCAAATTCTGAAGCATTTTGTAATATGGCATTGAAATCAAAAACAGAAAAAACTGTTTGTTGTAAAGTTTCTATATCAATATTAATATTGTTTGATATTATTAAATCTGTAATCCATTTTTCAGCAGCCTCAAGATAAACAGGTGCATTTTCATAAGCGATATTAGCAAAGTTTTCTATCGATCTGAACAGCTCTGGTATAATGAAGAATACAATTAATGCAATTATTGAGAAAAAAGCAACTAAAGAAATGGTAATAGTGATGGGGCGTTGAATTTTGTTACAAACTTTTCCGTCTTTATATTTTTCATTAAGCTTTTTAAATGCGGTACCTTCAAAAAATTTAACTATAACATTTAACACAAAAGCTAAAACTAAGCCCATAAACAAGGGCATAAATGCAGTAGTTACATTTGTAAGCATAGCTAAAAATGAGTCGAACTGAAAAAATATATAAATAAGTACAATAGTGAATGCAATTGTGCCAAGAAGATGGGCGAATGTAAATTTTTTTGTGAAGTCTTGCATGTGTAGTCACTCCCTTTATTTTAAAAAAGTGCGGAAACACTCGAAAGGCTCCGCACTTATATTAACTTTATTTAGTATATGTATTTTATACCTTTATCGCTAGAAATATACGCGCCTTCCATAAGCTTTGTTAAATTAACAGCATCTCTTGTAGTAAAAGGAGCTTCTGTGTCATTTACCACTGCATCTATCCATAGATGAATAGGCCTAGGCATATTTTCAGGAATATTATCTATGGTTACCCATTTGTTATCTGTTTTTTCACAGCAATAACTAACGGTTTCTCCCACAATCATAGCTCCGCCTTTTGTTCCACTTAATTCAATCATATATGGGTAATTAGAAGATACAAAGCTTGTCTCTGAAACTCCGATAGCTCCGTTTTTGAATTCTATAGTACAAACAGCATTGTCTTCAACAGGTTTACCTGTTACTGAAGTGAAAGTAGAAGAAATGCTGACAGGCTCGCCCATAAACCAATCTAGCAAATACATAGGGTGTGCACCTAAGTCCATCATCGCACCGCCGCCGCATTGCTCTTTATCAAAAAAGTGCTCAGGCAACCAACCGCCTATCGCTCCGTTATGCACATTTCGAACTCTCATATAAGTAATATCTCCTAAATCACCACTTTCTTGTAGTTTTTTTAAGCATATTACTTTTGATAGGTTGCGTTGGAATAATGCTATTGTAAATTTGCCACCAAATTGATCTACCTCACTTGCCATTTCCTCTGCCTCAGCTGTAGTAAAAGCAAATACTTTCTCTGTAAAAATATGTTTACCAGCTTTAGCAGCTTGCTTAATAACTTCAGGGTGCTCGTTAGTAGCGGTAGAAATTACTACACTATCAATGCTTTTGTCGTTAAGAATTTCATTGTAATCTGAAACGAAGGGTAAATTATACTTATTTGCAAAAGCTTCTCCTCGTGCTTTGTCTACATCATAAATGCAAACAAGCTCTGCTTTTTCATTGTCAATAACCGATTGTGCATACTCGTTTGTGTGTACATGCCAAGTTCCAATAATTGCTATTCTCATAATTATATCGTACCTTTCTTTTTTTAGCTTGATTATAAGTAAATATGAGTATAATTTCAGTTAGTAAAAGTTAGAGTTTATGACTGCTATACCTTTTTTTATAACTGAAGCAGATATGAAAACTAATAGTAAAAGATAAAAGCAAAATTTTTTCATATTAGCAAAAATACTCTAATACCTATACTTTTTTTGAAAATTCTTTTCTGCATTTTTGACAAGTAACTAATATTTTACCTCTGCCTTTAGGTGCTCTAAGCTGTTGAGAACAATTGGGGCATTTAAAGTATTTATAACTAGCTCTGTCATCAAATGCTTTCTTCTTTATTGTAAACCATTTTTCAATCGGTGTCCATAGTTTTAAGAAAGAATAATACTCTTTTTGTCTCATTGGTATATTTTTTGAAAACATCCGAAAAATTACATACAATGTGAGTACAAAAGAGATAATAGATAGTGCTTCAAAATCAAATAATGTGGCGAAGCAAGAAATAATTATTGATGCAATGGCTAAGACAAAGTTCAACTTATCAAAACCGTACCTGCCAGACATAAACATAGCTAATTTTTGTAACATCTTTACACCTTCTTTCTAGGTTGTATCATATTTATTAAGTATAAACAACATATATTACTAATTCAATAACACAATAAATTTTTAACAGGAAATTTACAATTTATACTTAAAATTATTATAGATTATTAATTAATTAACATTTGAACAACTTTTGTTGTTTTTACTATATATTAGCTAGAAAACAACAAAATAATATATGTAATCAAATTAAGCTTTTAAACAATATGGCATAGCAATGTTATGTGAGTGTAATATAATTATTACTTGACAAAATAGAGTAAATAAAATATGCTTAAAATAAAAAAATAAAGGAAGTTGATTATGTCCGACAGATATTTAGAGATTGGAAAAATCGTAGGAGTGCATGGCATAAAAGGTGAGGTAAAGGCAGAGGTATGGGCAGATTATCCTGAATTTATTAAAAAGTTTAATTTGCTTTACTTAAACCAAGGCAAAACTGAGCTTAAAAAAAAGTCAATAAGAATTCACAAAAAAATGGCACTCGTTACTATTGAAGATATTAATACACCTGAAGAGGCTGCTAAATTAAGAGGTGAGGTTTTATACATTGATAAAAGTGATGTGAACTTACCGAAAGATATTTACTTTATAGCTGACTTAATTGGACTAAAAGTAATAGATGCGAATACTTCAGAATATTATGGAGTTATTGAAGAAGTATTTAATACTGGAGCAAATAATGTTTATAGAATTATCAATGAAGAGAAAGAGTTTCTCTTTCCTGCTGTCAAGCCAATGATAGATAGTACAGACTTAGAAGAAGGTGTAGTAAGGGTAAAACCTATTCCTGGTATTTTTGACGACGGAGGTATAAGTGATGCGAATTGACGTTATCACCCTTTTTCCCGAAATGTGTGAAAATATTATGAGTGAGAGCATAATAGGCAGAGCTCGTAAAGCTGGATTTTTGCAAGTTTGTACACACCAACTGAGAGATTATGCATTTGACAAACATAAAAGAGTAGACGATGTGCCTTTTGGTGGGGGTAAAGGAATGTTGTTAAAAGCAGAGCCTATTGCCTGCCTAATTGATACACTTACTAATAACTTAGGAAAGAAACCCTATGTTATATATATGTCGCCTAGTGGCAAGGTATTAACGCAAAAAAAAGCAGTAGAATTATCTGCTAAAGATAATTTATGTATTTTATGTGGGCACTATGAGGGAGTTGACCAGAGACTTATTGACTTATATGTAGATGAAGAAGTTTCGATTGGAGACTATGTTATGACTGGAGGCGAGATGCCTGCTATGATTTTAACCGACGCTGTAAGTAGAATGATTTCGGGAGTGCTAAGTGAAGAAATATGTTTTACAGAAGAAAGTCATTATTCAGGGAAACTAGAACATAGCCAGTATACAAGGCCAGCGGTTTGGAGAGAGTTGTCTGTTCCTAAAGTTTTGCTTAATGGTAATCATGCAAAAATTAAAGAATGGAAGAGTGATAATTCTACAGAGAAGACAAAAAGGTTGAGACCAGACTTGTTTAACAAGTTAGCTAGTGCGAAAGATAGCGAAATATGATGAAAAAAATCATTACATACAATTGTTAATGAAATTTGAGAATAATGTTTAATTTTTTTAGTAGCATAATAGTTGAATTTTAAATCAAAAGGAATACATACCTATCAAGACATAATTTCAATAAGAAGAAAATAAGGTTAATTTATACAAATAAATTGTTCATAATATATTGTCCCTAGTTAATCAAGACAAAAATTGAATATTCGGTTGACGTCTAGATAATTTATGGCTATAATAATTTTAGAAGATAGTTTGATGTGTTTTAAACATTGTAATATTTGACAGGAGTGAATTTTTTTATGTACGATAAAGAGGTATTAGTTCAAAATCAAGTAGGTCTTCATGCTCGTCCCGCTACTTTTTTTATTCAAAAAGCGAATGAGTTTAAGTCTTCTATCTGGGTTGAAAAAGAGGAGAGAAGGGTAAACGCTAAAAGTTTGTTAGGTATCTTATCTTTAGGTATAGTCGGTGGAACAAGTATAAGAGTTATTGCCGATGGAGCAGACGACAAAGAGGCAGTTGAAAGCTTGGTAGAGCTGATTAAATCCGGCTTTACAGAGTAATTAACATAAGTTAAATTGGCAATGGCGTTTTGCGCTGTTGCCTTTTTTGTTGTTTTAAAACTATTAGTTAAGAATAAATTTAAGGGCGGTGTGCAATAACTATGATGAATGAAAAAATAGTAGACTTAAGGGCTAAGGCGAACAGATTGCCACATATGCCCGGAGTTTATTTAATGAAAGATAAAACAGGAAAAATAATATACGTAGGCAAAGCGAAGGCGTTGAAAAACCGTGTAACTCAATACTTTAGGTCTGACAAAAATCATGCGCTAAGGGTTATACAAATGGTAAGTCTTGTATATGACTTTGATTATATAGTTACAGACAGTGAGTTTGAGGCATTAGTGCTTGAGAATAGTTTAATAAAACAATATAATCCTAAATATAATGTAAAGCTAAAAGATGCAAAAGGCTACTCATATATTAAAATAACATCTCCACCTTGGACAAGGATATCTGCTGTAAAACAAATTAATAAAGATGGCTCGAAGTATTTAGGCCCATACATGAGCTCTTTTATGGTAAGAAGTATTGTAGATGAAGCGGTAAAAGTATTTAAACTTCCTACATGTAATAAAAAATTTCCAGCTGAGTTTGGCAGAGCTAGACCTTGCTTGAATTATTATATTAAACAATGTGATGCGCCATGCAAGGGTAAAATGAAGGAAAGTGAACACGAAAACCGAGTTCAAGATGCGATAGAGTTTATAAAAAAAGGGAATAATGAAACGATAAAATCTTTGACCACAAAAATGAATGAAGCGGCTGAGGGATTGGATTTTGAAAGAGCGGCTATGATTAGAGATCGAATTAATGCTATTGAAAAAGTAGGGGAGAGACAAAAGGTTGTTCAAAGTAATATAGGAGTTCAAGATGTTATAGGTACAGCAAAGTCGGAAGACAAAGTTGGAATAACCATATTAAAGTTTAGAGCAGGAAGGCTTTGTGATAGACAAGACTACGTTTTTGAGCAAATGGAATCTTTAGAGGAGTTAGTTGAAGAATTTATTGAGCGCTACTATGAAGAGTTTGAGATACCCACAAGGATAACATTAGAGTTTGAGCTTTTAAATAAAGAACTAATTGAAAAATGGCTGAGTGATAAAGCAGGTAAAAAAGTAGAATTGTTTATTCCGAAGATAGGTGAGCAATCAAAGCTTTTAGAGATGTGCAAAAGGAACGCTGCGGAAAAACTGTCTCACGACACCGAATCGTCAGGAAAAGAGCTTTCTACAATGGATGAGCTATCAAGACTTTTGGGCTTGAAAAACCCTCCCAAATATATTGAGGCATATGATATCAGTAATTTAGCTGGCGGCGAGAATGTAGGTGGTATGGTAGTGTTTGAAAACACAAGACCACTAAAAAGCGCATATCGAAGATTTAAAATTAAAACTGTAGTAGGACAAGACGATTATGAAAGTATGAGAGAAGTAATAAGAAGAAGATTTGCTGAGTATGAAGAGAAAAAAGAAACTGGAGAAGGATTTGGAAGAATGCCAGATTTGATTTTACTTGACGGCGGAAAAGGACATGTGAATGCTATTTTTCCTATTTTGAAGGAGATGGAGATAGATGTTCCTCTTTTTGGAATGGTAAAAGACAATAAACACAAAACTAGGGCTATAGCTTCTAGCGGCGGTGAAGTAGAGATACAATCTGTACAAAAAGCATTTAATTTTATTTCTTCTGTTCAAGATGAAGTTCATAGGTTTGCAATTGGTTACCATAAAACCCTTAGAAAAAAAGCAAATATTTCGTCTTCTTTAATTCAAATTGAAGGAATTGGTATGGCAAAAGCGAAAGCTTTGTTAAAACACTTTAAAACAGTTAAGAATATAAAAGAGGCAAGCGCTGAAGAGCTTTTGCAAGTCAAGGGTATCACTAAAAAAAATGCAGAAAGTATTATAAAACACCTTTAATAATAAAGTTGATAAATCTTTCTATTATTACATTAAATTTGAAAAAATTGTTAAAACTGTTGACATTTTGACAAAATGATGTGATAATGATGTATGCTAAAGTAGGAATGTTGTATATGAGAGTTATTTCAGGAGAAAAAAGAGGAACTAAATTATTTAGTTTAGAAGGCGATAACACACGCCCAACGTTAGACAGGGTGAAAGAGTCACTTTTTAATATAATACAGTTTGACTTAGTAGATAGTGTTTTTTTAGATTTGTTTGCGGGGAGTGGACAAATAGCGCTAGAGGCTTTAAGCCGTGGGGCAAATAGCGCAGTGCTAGTAGATAGTTCTGCAAAAGCTATTGCTATATGTAAGAAAAACATAAGTGCTACTAAATTTTCAGACAAGGCAAAAGTGGTTAACGCAGATTATGCTTGTTTTTTGCTTGGCAATAAACAAGAGTATGATATTGCGTTTTTAGACCCTCCTTACAACGAGGGAATATTGCAAGACGTATTGCCTAAGCTTGCCTCATTTATGAAAAATGAGGGAATAATAATATGTGAGCACAGTTTAGACGATGTTTTGCCAGAAACAGTAGAACATTTTAAAAAATCTAAAAGTTATAAGTATGGAAAGATAATGCTTACATTTTATAGAGATTAAACAATAAAGGTTGGTTGGTCGTAATAATGAAAATTGCTATTTATCCCGGAAGTTTTGACCCGATTACTTTAGGACATTTGGATATTATAATAAGGGCTTGCAAGGTTTTTGATAAATTGATTGTTGCAGTTCCTAAAAATCCGAGTAAGCATACTAGTTTTACTGCTTCTGAAAGAGTAGAAATGCTAAAAGTAGTGGTTGAAAAAGAAAACTTACCGGTAGAAGTTGAGATTGTAGACGGTTTAATTGCTGAATACGCAAAAGAGAAGAAGTCTAATGTTATAGTAAAAGGTTTAAGAGCTATGACCGACTTTGAGTATGAGTTCCAAATGGCTTTAACAAATAAAAAACTCAATCCCGACTTAGAGACAGTGTTTTTTGCTACTAGTTCTGATAATATGTTTTTGAGCTCTAGCATGGTCAAGCAAGTGGCCGGTTTTGGTGGAGATATTAGCTACTTTGTGCCTGAATGTTTACTTGATATCATAAGTGATAGACTATGCAAAGATAAAAAATAATGTTTATATAAATAGTGCGTTTTGAGAAAGGAATGGTAATGAAATTATGAGCAATCAAGATACAATAGAAGATTTATTAGACGCTTTGGATGATGTGATAGATAGAGGTTGGTCTGTTCCGCTTTCTGGTGGAAAAGTTTTTGCTGATGGGCAAGAAATTAGAGAGATTGTAGATGAAATAAGGGAACTTATACCCGACGAGATTAGAAAAGCAAGAGAGATAATATCTCAAAAAGAGCAAATAATGATTGAAGCACAAAGAGATGCTGATACAGTAGTGAGAGTAGCAGAAGAAAAAGCTAGAAATATTATTAATCAAGATGAATTAGTAAGGCAGGCTCAGGCGAAAGCGAATGATCTAATAATGCAAGGGCAAGCAAAATTTAAAGAGATGAGAAATGCTTCTAACTATTATGTTGATGAACTGATGAGAAGGGCTGATGAGTCTGTTTCTGATACATTAGCTGAGTTAAGAAAGACTAGGCAGAACATCAAAGCGGCACAAAAAACTAATCAATAATAGGGATTCACCTCCACTTTTATATGATTTGTGCAATATAACAATAACACCTGTTAAAAATTTAGGTTTTTAACAGGTGTTTTTATGTTTTCTGGCGAAAAAACACAATATATAGCAGTTTAAAGAATGTGATACCCAAATATTCGACAATTTACTTTTTCTAAAAAATAATTCAATTTTTTATATATTTTACTTGCATGTTTAACAGCTTTAGTCTATAATAAGTGTACTGGGTGGCAAAAAGTGTGTCTAAGTGGCAAAAAGTGTTTTATAGTGGAGAATTTGACTCAGAATTTGATTGAAGGAAAGGGTAGTCTATGTTATACGGTCAGTATCAACATAATTTGGATTTAAAAGGTAGGGTCACAGTTCCCTCTAAATTCCGTGAGTTTCTCGGTGACGTGTTTTTCGTCAGCGTGGGTCTTAAAGGCTGCCTGTATGTTTATTCAAAAGATGAATGGGACAAGTTTATTAATAATATAGCAAATTCAAATGTTGGTAATGCAAAAAAGTTTCAAAAAATTTTTACTGCTAACTGTGTTGACGTAGAAACAGATAAACAAGGAAGAATATTAATTCCTCAAATGCTTAGAGAATATGCTGGTCTTACTAAAGAAGTTTCAATAATTGGCAATCGTGAAAGAGCAGAAATTTGGGATAAAGAAAAATGGAAAGTTGAATCTGATAGTATGAAAGAGGAATTGTTGAGCGGAGATATGGAGGATCTTATACTATAATGGAATTTAATCATATACCTGTACTTTTTGAAGAGACTATTGAGTCTTTAAATATAAAGGCAGATGGAATATATATAGATGGAACAGTTGGAGGAGCAGGGCATTCAACCGCTATAGCACAAAGACTAACTAGTGGTAGACTACTGTCGATAGATCAAGACCCTGATGCGATTATAGTGGCAACTGAAAGACTTAAAGAGTTTAAGTTTGTAAAAGTAGCAAGTGGCAACTTTAGTGACATTGCTAATATAGCAGAAGAAAATGGAATAGCTTTAGCAGATGGAGTGCTTTTAGATATAGGTGTATCTTCACATCAACTAGATAAAACTGATAGGGGCTTTTCGTATCACACTGAGGCATTACTAGATATGAGAATGAGTCAAAACGGCACAAGTGCGTATGATTTAGTAAATACTTTAGGTATTGCTGACCTTACAAATATAATCAGAAAATACGGTGAAGATAAAAATGCGTTTAGAATTGCAAAGGCGATTGTATGCGCAAGAGAAGAAAGCGAAATAAAAACAACTACTGAACTAGCTGAGATAATTAAATACGCTGTTCCCGCTGCTGTTAGAAGGCAAGAAAAGCACCCTGCAAGAAAGACTTTTCAAGCTATTAGAATAGCTGTAAATAAAGAGCTTGAGGTGCTTGAAAAAGGACTAGAGGGCGCTTTTTCAATTCTACAACCTGGTGGTAGACTAGCGGTAATAAGCTTTCATTCATTAGAAGACAGAATAGTTAAAGAGTTTATGAAAGAGAAGAACACAGGATGTAAATGTCCTAAGGATTTTCCTATATGCGTTTGTGGAGAAAAACCTAAGGGTAATATTATTTACAAAAGAGGGCTTACAGCAAAGCCTGAAGAGTTAGAGACGAATATGAGAGCTAGAAGCGCAAGATTAAGAGTAATAGAGAAAATTTAATCAATACCCTTGCTCTTATTTAATATTGTTACAGATATTAAAAAAAGAAAGGAAGATGAAAAGTGGCAAGACGAAACAATGATTTATATGATGGAAATGCAGTAAGAAAAATTCAGCCTGTAAGAAGAGAACAAAATAGAAAGAATCAAACTACTAATAAAGCTCCTGATAACTTAATAAAGATTACTGAGAAGCAATTGAGAAAAGCGAGAAGACAGAATTTTAGTGTAGTTAAAGCTTGGGCAAGAATTTCTGCGATTGTAGCTATATTTTCTTTAACAGCTTTTTTAGTGTATGGACAAGTAAGACTTACAGAGCTTACAGATGATATTAATACAGCACAGCAAGATATCAATCTGCTAAAGAGTGAAGAAGTTCAACTGCAAATGCAAGTAGCAAATGGAATAGATTCGACAGAAGTAGAATTTTATGCAAGAAACCAGCTTGGTATGGATAATGTTAATTCTAATCAAATAATATACATTAATTTAGAAGATGAGAACAAAGGTGTAGTACACAATGAAGATGAGGGGAATTTGCTTTTAGCTATAGTTAATTTTTTTGGGTTTTAATAAGAGATGAATTTCAAATGTAATAGCTTGTTATAATCAAGAGTATATATAATATAGAGATTTGAGTCTTAATAAACTATGTCAAGTATGTAATAACTTGACAATATGGTTGTTTTAAGATAAAATATCACGATAAGTTTATTACACGATTTTTTGTTTCTTTAGGAGGGTGAAGAATTTGGCGAAAAGCAAAAAGCAAACTTCAGTAAGGAAAGCAATAATAGCATTTGCCGTTTTAGTAGCTATTTTTGTTTATGCTAGTGCTTTTTTATTTGATCTACAATTAGTTCAAGGAGAAGAGCTTAAAAATAAAACTACAAACCAAAGCTTATCTACAACTGTACTAACTCCTAACAGAGGTACTATTTATGATGCTACAGGCACTAAAATTTTGGCGCAAAGTGCAAGTGTGTGGACAATAGCTCTTGAACCTAGTTACTTTGGCGATGATGACGATATGAGACGGTTGGTTTCAACTGGCTTAGCTCCAATACTTGAGATGGAGGCTGAGGACATTTATGACAAAACAAAAGAGAATAACAGCTTTACATTTTTAAAAAGAAAAGTAGAGAATGACGTTGGCGAAGAAATAATTAGGTTTATGGAAGAAAACAATATTGGTGGGGGTATTAGGATTTTAGAAGACTATAAAAGATATTATCCTTACGGAACGCTTGCTTCTAGCGTAATTGGTTTTACTGGTACAGACGGAAATGGTTTATATGGTATTGAAATGCAATATGAAGATGAGTTGTCTGGGACTGCAGGAAAACTTGTTAATGCCAAGAATGCAACAGGTACAGATATGCCTTTTCAATATGAACAAATGGTATCTGCAGAAGATGGGTACGACTTAATTCTTACAATAGATGAAACTGTTCAAAGTATATGCGAAAAATATTTAGCAGACGGAATTGAAAAATATGATGTAAAAAACAGTGGCGCTGCAATAGTAATGAATGTGAACACAGGTGCAATAATTGCACTTGCAACAGGCGAGCAATTTGATTTAAACGACCCTTGGACATTGGTTAATGAAGAGACCCAAGCTACAATAGATGCATTGCCTGAGAATGAACGAGACTCAGCTTATTCAGACGCGCTTTACAAACAATGGAGAAATAAAGCGGTTAGTGATACTTATGAGCCAGGCTCGGTTTTTAAGGATGTTACCGCAGCTGCAGCACTTGAGAGTGGTAGTATTAATATTGAGACCACCTTTTCATGCCATGGTGTGTATACTCCGACAAACTCTGTTCAATCTATTAGATGTTGGGTTTCGAGATATGGATACAACCATGGAGTTCAAACGGTTGTAGAGGGTTTGTGCAATTCGTGCAACCCGTTTTTCATGCAAACTGCTGAGGCAATGGGTTCGCAGACTTTTTATAATTATTATGAGTCTTTTGGCTTTACAGAAAAAACAGGAGTTGATTTGCCAGGCGAGGCGATAGGTTCTTACCATAGTTTAGAAGAGCTTAATCCAGTTGAGCTTGCAACGGCATCATTTGGTCAAGGTATAACTGTTACGCCTATTCAAATGATAACTGCGGTGGCAGCTATAGCAAATGGAGGGTATTTAGTACAACCGCATGTAGTTAGCAAGGTGTTAGATAATGAAGGAAACATTATAGAAATAGCCGAAGAAGAAAGCAAAAGGCAAGTAATATCTGAAGAAACAGCGAAAACTGTTACTGATATATTAGAGCAAAATGCGACAACAGGCTCAGGAAAATCAGGATATGTAGAGGGATATAGAATTGCAGGAAAAACAGGAACTTCTGAGAAAGTTGCCAAGTATTTAGAGAACCCTGACCTAGGCATGGATTTCATAGCATCATATGCGGGGTTTGCTCCAGCTGATAACCCAGAATATGCATTGTTGCTGTTTTTTGATGAACCTGATAGAGAAACTGCTTCTGGTGGAGGTCAAGCAGGACCGGTGTTTGCAAATATAATGAAAGAAATTTTACCATATTTAGGTGTTCAAAGCAGTATTACAGAAGAAGAGTTTAATGAAACAAGAGCTATAGCGCCAGGCTTAGTAGGTATGACTGTTGCTGAAGCTGAAAATATGGCTGCTGCTTCTGGACTTACCGCAGAGGTGTTTGGTGATGCGGATGATAACTTAATTGTTAGCATGCAAGTGCCTAGTGAAGGAAGCGAAATGCCAAAGGGTGGAAAGATTGTTCTCTACACTGATGAGAGTGTTCAGGCTGAGCAGTTAGTAGTTGTTCCTGATTTTACAGGGCTGACAGTGAGTGAGTGTAATGCTGTAGCAGCAGACAATAATATACAAATAATACTTACAGGTGCAAAAACATCAGGCGACATAAAGGCTCAAGGGCAAAATATTTTTGCGGGTGAAAAAGTCAAACCAGGAACTGTTATAACAATTACATTAGTAGATTATAGCGGAATTGAATAATAAGGTTAAGAGTGGAGAAAATACTTTGGAAGGTAGAAGTTTATGGGTTTATATACACAATTGATAACTGTTGTTTTAGCATTTGCGTTAACCGCACTTTTTGGTA
The DNA here is from genome assembly GCA_964369215.1 of uncultured Eubacteriales bacterium. GTDB lineage: Bacteria > Bacillota > Clostridia > Oscillospirales > Acutalibacteraceae > SIG603. The sequence goes on along the minus strand of CAYJEZ010000002.1, from coordinate 34,914 downwards.
AATGGATAATACCGTTTTTAAGAAAACTAAACTTTGGGCAAACTATTAGAGAAGAAGGTCCTGCTTGGCATAAAGCAAAACAAGGTACGCCGACTATGGGGGGGATAATGTTTATTATACCCATGATAATAGCGGTAATTGTAGGTGTGGTATTATCCGCATACTTTTCAGGTATAGAAACTATATTACATACCACTAAAACTATCTCAGGATTGTTAATGGCATGTGCCTTTGGAATTATTGGATTTTTAGATGATTTTATTAGCATTAAAAAGAAAAGAAATTTAGGGCTTACAGAAAAGCAAAAGCTACTACTTCAATTTACTGTAGCAGCTGCATATTTGTTTTCTGTTTATTTAGCAGGGGGAGACACATATACAATAATACCTTTTATAGGTCGTATTGATTTAGGTTTTTTCTATTATTTGTTAGCAGCTGTAGTGATTGTGGGTATGGTGAATGCCGTTAATTTTGCAGATGGAATTGACGGAATGTGTGGAACGGTTACATTTTTTGTGGCTATGACATTTATGGTATGCGCCACAATATTAGGCTCAGCTGGTATATCTATTTTAGCTTTAGCATTAGCTGGTGCATGTTTAGGTTTTTTGGTATGGAACTTCAACCCAGCTAAAGTTTTTATGGGAGATACAGGTTCGCTTTTTTTAGGTGGTGTAGTATGTGCTTTGGCTTTTGGAATAAACATGCCAATACTACTAGTGCCAGTTGGAATTATTTATATTATTGAAATTATGTCGGTTGTATTACAGGTGTCGTATTTTAAAATTACTAAAGGTAAGCGATTGTTTAAAATGTCACCCATTCACCATCATTTTGAGATGAGCGGTTGGAGCGAGATGAAGATATGTTTTGTCTTCGGTTTAATCACTGTTATCGGAGGAGTTATAGGGGTAACATTGGTGGTGTTTGGTTAAAAGTTCGAGGAGGTTTTCATGGCTGAAATCAAGGCGGTAACTTACAATAAGAAAAGTAAAGTGGAAAAAAGTAGTGCTATACTACAAAAAAGAAGTGAAAGAAACACAAAGAAAAGAAAGAAATTTAGCTATAAATTTATGTCTTTGGGATTAGGCGTAGACTTGCCACTTGTTATATTAATTCTAACACTTCTTAGCATGGGGCTTATTATGCTGTTTTCTGCTAGCTTTGCAAGAGGTTTTTACGATTATGGAGATAGTTACCACTTTATAAAAGACCAAGCCATGTTTGCTTTAGTAGGCGTAATAGCTATGTTTTTTTTGTCTTACATTGACTATCATTTATTTTATAAGTTTGCTTGGTTGGTTTTTGGTGTAGCTACACTTCTGTTAGGAATAGTTCTTATAGATAGCTTTGCATTATCTGAGGGTGTAGCACAAAGGTGGATAAGCATTGGGCCAATTAGCTTTCAACCGTCTGAGCTTGCTAAGTTTGCCATAGTGGTTATATTAGCCTATATTTTGAGTAAGAATCAAAAAAATATAACATCAATAAAGTTAACAGTGTTGCCTTGCATGGCTTGTACTGGTATTTTAACTGGTCTTGTTTTAGCAGAGAGGCATTTATCTGGAACAATAATAATGGCATCTCTTGCAGTTCTTATTATGTTTGTTGGTGGCATTCAAGTTAGATGGTTTGTTATTATTGGTGCTATTGCAGGTACTGCGATAATATTTTTATTATTGAACAGTGATGTATTTGCTTATACTTTAGATAGGATAGAAGGTTGGAGAGACCCATTTAATCCTCCGCTGAATGAATTTGGAGAGCCGATAGTAGACACTTATCAAACTGTACAGTCTATTTACGCAATAGGGTCAGGTGAGTTGTTAGGAGTAGGGCTTGGACAATCAACGCAAAAGCATTTATACTTGCCTGCTTCACAAAATGACTTTATCTTCTCAATAATATGTGAGGAATTAGGTTTTATAGGTGCAATGCTTGTAATAGGTTTATTTATTGCATTTGTTTGGCGTGGGGTAGTAGTGTCTATAAACGCCAAAGACAAATTTGGAATGCTGTTGGGCTTAGGAATGACATTTACAGTTGGAATACAAGCAGCTTTCAATATTTGTGTTGCGACAAATGCTTTTCCGAATACAGGTATTAGTCTACCGTTTTTTAGCTATGGAGGTACAGCGTTGCTAGTTACCTTAGGAGAAATGGGAGTTTTGCTCGCAGTATCGAGAAATTCTTATACTGAGAAAATTTAGGTTGAATAAATTTTGTATATGTGATGGCGTTGTATCTTAAATGTGGATAAGATAACTTAAATAAAGAGAATGGAAAGAGGTGTAAGTATGAGAGTTTTATTTACAGGTGGTGGAACTGCAGGGCATGTTAATCCTGCATTAGCTGCAGCTGAATATTTAAAAGAAAAGAAACCGAATGTTGAAATACTTTTTGTAGGAAACAAAGGCGGAATTGAAGAAAGATTAGTTCCACCTGCTGGTTATGATATAAAATGTATAAGTATATCAGGTTTTCAAAGAAGACTTACACCGAAAAATATAGTAAGAAACTTTAAAACTTTAGGAAGATTAGTGAGTTCTTCAATACAAGCTTCAAAAATTATTGATGAATTTAAACCAGACGTATGTATTGGAACAGGTGGCTATGTTACAGGGCCTGTAATTCGAGAGGCAGCAAAAAAGAAGATACCTTGTGTAGTGCATGAATCTAATGCTTACCCTGGAATAACTACAAAATTGGTATCTAAATATGTATACAGTGTAATGTTAGCTGTTGAAGACGCTAAGAAGTATTTTGACAGCAGTGTCCGAATTGATATAACAGGAAACCCAGTTAGGCCAGAGATAATTAAAGAGGAATATCTAAGTGCAAGAAAAGAACTTAACCTTGATGATAGACCTGTAATTTTATCAATGGGCGGGAGTCTTGGAGCAGAAAAAATAAACAATACCATGATAGAACTTTTAAATAGGACTTATTACGACAACAAATATCAACACATTCATGGCACAGGTTATGGTAAAATAACTCAAGAAATGACAAGGCTAAAAGAGGCAAAACATAAAGATATAAGAATTTTAGAATATGTAGACATGCCACTTTCTTTAGCTGCTGCAGACCTAGTAATAAGTAGAGCAGGGGCTATATCAATAACAGAAATTGCAGCAAAAGCAAAAGCTTCTGTTTTAATTCCGTCGCCTTATGTTACAGAAAATCATCAATTTCACAATGCAATGTCATTAGTGAAAATAGGTGCGGCAGACATTATTGAAGAAAAAGATTTAAATTTTAAAATATTAGAGGAGAAAGTTGACAGCATTTTAGCAGAAAAAGACAAAGCTAAAATTATGGGAGAAAATGCTGAAAAATTATATATAAATGATGCTAACGAAAGAATTTACAACATTATTATTGAGGCAGCGTACTCAAAGGCTAATTAAAAACACAAAACACCTTAAATGGCATATTATGTCTTATACTTATTTGATTTATAAAAGCAGATTGTAGCTGTTTTTTTGCTTTTATTAGTATGAATTATTAAAAATTAAGTATTTAGAATTATATGCAAAGTGAGGTGTCGATATGGCAGTAATAAGTATAGAGGGAGCTAAAAAGCTCACTGGTGAACTTAAAGTGCAAGGAGCAAAAAACAGTGCTCTCCCAATTTTATCTGCTTGTGTGTTAGTTAAAGGTGAGACAATACTACATAATTGCCCAAGGCTTACAGACGTAAGTGCGGCAGTGAAAATATTGGAGCACTTAAATTGCAAATGTAAAATAGAAGGTAATACTGTAGTTATTGACAGTACAAATGTAGTATGTAGTAGAATTCCTGATGACCTAATGAGAGAAATGAGGTCTTCGATTGTCTTTTTGGGGGCTATTTTAGGTAGGTGTGCAGAGGCAACACTTTCGTTTCCTGGTGGTTGTGAGTTAGGGGCAAGGCCTATTGACTTACACTTAATGGCATTAAAACGAATGGGCGTTGAGATAGACGAAAGCTCTGGTTTAATGCAGTGCAGTGCACCCTCTGGGATAAAAGGAACCTATATAAACTTAAGTTTTCCAAGTGTGGGAGCTACCGAGAACGTTATATTAGCTGCTGTTAATGCAAGTGGAAAAACAGTACTGGAAAATGCAGCTAGAGAGCCTGAAATTGTTGACTTGGCAAGGTTCTTAAACTCTTGCGGAGCAAAAATAAGTGGTGCAGGAAGTAGTTGCATAGTTATTGAAGGGGTAGAAGAATTGTATGGCTGCGAATACTCAGTAATGTCAGATAGAATAGTAACGGCGACTTATATGTGTGCTGCTGCAGTAACAGGTGGAGATATTTTGCTAAGAAATTGCCCTGATATGGGAGTGAAAACTATGTTTCCTATTTTTGAGGAGGCTGGTTGTAAAGTAATTGAAGAAAAAGATAATATTTATATAAAAGCGCCAAATCAGCTAAAAAGCATCGGAAGAATAAGAACTATGCCATACCCTGGATTTCCAACAGATGCCCAAGCTCCTATAATGGCCATGGCTTGCTTATGCAAAGGCACAAACGTATTTGTAGAGACAATTTTTGAAAGCAGATACAAGCATGCAGGTGAGTTTGCACGACTAGGGGCTAAGATAAATGTTGAGGGAAAGGTAGCTATAGTAGAGGGCGTTGATAAACTATGGGGGGCTGCCTTAGAGGCGAGAGAGCTAAGAGGCGGAGCGTCTTTAGTAGTTGCTGGGCTTGCGGCTCATGGGGTTACAAAAGTTAGCGGTACAGAGTTTATTGACAGGGGCTACGAAGATATTGAAAGAAATTTATCTGCTATAGGAGCAATAATTTCAAGAAAATAATAACGATATCTATTTGCGAGAATGTATTAGTCTAATATATATTTAAACGCATTAATACTCTAGCAAACAAAGGTTTGCATAGAGAAAGGAAGGTGAAATATATGGCTAAATTAAAAGAAGTACAAAAAAAACAAAGTACAGGGTTTAAAGTAAAATGTGTCGCAGCAGCGTTTATTGTTGCAAGCCTATGCACAACCGGCTTAGTTGCATTATGTAAAGCAGAAAACATTAATTTAATATCTGTAGGGTATTATTCTGCAGATGAAATTATTCAAGCTATGAATATTGAATATGGTGAAAATTTAGCATTTATGGACATAGACGAAATTGAAGAGAAGTTAGAGGGCGGTTTTCCATATATAGAAGATGCTATAATTAGTAAAACCTTACCTTCTACTATTAATGTAGAAGTCATAGATGCTGTTCCAGTTGCATCTATAGTGTACAAAGGTGCTTATGTTTATGTAAGCGATAGTGGCAAAATATTAGAGATAAATGCAAAACCTGCATCAGGTGCTGTGATAGCTAATTTTGGTGAAATTGAAGATAAAGATGGATATATAAGTTTAGTTAACAGTGAACAAAATGATAGTTTAACAGTGCTATTAACTTCAATAGAAGAATGTGAAATTGAAAATGTTACAGGCATTGATATATCTGATGTACATAATATATCGATTACCAGTAATGAAAAAATAGTTATCGAACTTGGAAATGCTACCGAACTTGATTTTAAATTAAAATTTGCTAAGCAAGTTATAGAAAGTGGTAACATACCCGAAACCGATAGTGGTACACTGGATTTAAGCCTAGGCAGAGAAACAAATCAAGCTTATTATAAATCAAATAATTTGTCGAATTAATAAAGTTTGTGCGCAAATTAAGTAAAAGAAAGAAAAATTCTAGCTTAAATGTATCAAAATTGTAAATATTAGCAAAAAAAATAAAAAAAATTGTTTTTTTACTTGAAATTAGATAAAAAAAATGTTAAATTATATAGGAGTAAATATGTAAAGTGGTTTATTTTACTGCGGTTACTTATTTACATATATGTGTATACAGACTTTTTTTCATGATGTAGGCATAGATATGTTAGTTGTGATAAGAAAAGTTGCAAAATATAGGATAAAAAAATAGGAGGAAGTAGTTATGCCGTTTGAGATTGATAACTTGATGGATGAGGCACCACAATCGATTAAAGTAGTAGGGGTAGGTGGCTGTGGCGGTAACTCTATTAACAGAATAGTTGCTGCTGGTGTAAAGTATATAGATTTATTATGTATGAATACAGATAAACAAGCCTTGGCTAAATCACAGGGTACTGTAAAAATACAATTAGGAGAGAAGAGTACTGGTGGTAGAGGTGCGGGCTCTAAGCCTGAGGTTGGTGCAAAAGCTGCTGAAGAGAGCAGAGATGCAATTACTGCTGCATTAAAGGGTGCTGACATGGTTTTTGTTACCGCTGGTATGGGTGGCGGTACTGGTACAGGTGCGGCTCCGATAATTGCAGGTATTGCTAAAGATATGGGTGCATTAACTGTAGGTATTGTTACAAAGCCTTTTGCTTTTGAAGGCAAAAGAAGAATGGAGCAAGCAGAGGCAGGCATAGCTGTTTTAAGAGAGCATGTTGACGCTTTGGTGGTTATTCCTAATGAGAGACTAAAATTAGTTAGCGAGCAAAGAATTACTCTTGCTAATGCTTTCTTAGTATCCGATGACGTTTTACGTCAAGGTGTACAAAGTATATCTGACCTTATTCAACTACCTGGTATTGTTAACCTAGACTTTGAAGATGTTAAGTCAATTATGCAAAACGCAGGATACGCTCACATGGGTGTAGGTCGTGCTAATGGTAAAGATAAAGCAGAGCAAGCTGCTATGCAAGCTATTTCAAGTCCACTTCTTGAGACTGCTATTTCAGGTGCAAAGGGAGTTATTATTAACATAAAATCTTCTCCTGACATCGCTCTTGACGAGATAGATACCGCTTCTCAATTAATTACCGAGCGCGCTAGTGAAGATGCAAATATTATTTGGGGTGCTGCATTTGATGAGGCCATGGAAGACGAGATGGCTATTACTGTTATAGCAACAGGCTTTCCAGGAATGAATGGTGAATTTGTACCTGCTACAAAGTCTGCTACTATTTTAGATAATGGTTCTGAAGATATGATTGGTTCAATTCCAAATACAGGTGTTGCTCCAGTAACTGCTTCAACAGATGATGATACGTTTACAGATATTATGTCAATTTTTAATCGTAAGTGATTACAACATAATGAAATGGGCAACATTTGGTTTCCATTAAGGGAAGAGGTTAGTCCGCTTCCCTTTTAGTAATTTCTATCTTTTATATGTACTGCATATATAAAAGATATGCAACAAATAAAAAAATATGTTATTGTAAGAAAAGGAGTTTTAATTATGCCAAAAATTACTGGAGTGCATCATATTGCGCTAACACCAACAAATGCAAACTATGAGAAAACAGTTAGCTTTTACAAAGATCTATTAGGCTTTGCAGAAGTAAGAGCTTGGGTAGACGGCGAGAGAAAATTTGCTCTTTTAAGCTGTGGAGACAACACAGTTATGGAGATTATGAACACAGGCGCGACGGACAACCTAGGTGACGGTGCTTTAGTTCATCTTGCATTTTGTTGTGACGATGTAGATGGTATGGTAGAGATAGTAAGAAATGCAGGTTACGAGGTTACTATGGAGCCTAAAGATATATCACTTGATGCTAACGGAGCAAATCCAATGCCTGTAAGAATAGCTTTCTTTAGAGGACCTGTAGGCGAGCATTTAGAGATGTTTAAAGTATACTAATGGCTGAGATTGCATTTAATACAGAAGATATTGAAAAAATTGCTCATTCACTAAAAGCTGGTGATAGAGTACTTTTGTCTGGTGTTGTATATACTTCAAGAGACGCAGCGCATAAAAGAATAGATGAAGCTTTAAGCAGAGGCGATAGTATACCTTATGATTTAAAAGACGCTTGCATATATTATGCTGGCCCTACGCCTACTCCTAAAGGTTTGCCAATAGGCTCTTGTGGGCCTACTACTAGCGTTCGTATGGATGCTTTTACGCCTAAATTTTTAGATTTAGGTTTAAAATGTATGATTGGCAAGGGTAAGAGAAGCCAAGAGGTTATTGATGCAATGGTAAGAAACAAGGCGGTTTATTTATGCGCAATAGGTGGAGCTGGAGCTCTTGCTGCTAAGTGTATTACAAGTTGCGAGGTAATTGATTACCACGACTTAGGTTGTGAGTCTGTAAAGAGGCTTCAGTTTAAAGATTTTCCTTTAATTGTGGGAATAGATAGTACAGGGAAGAGCGTTGTGCTTTAATGTTTTATTTTAATAAGATGTAGTACTTAAAACTACACCAATAGCCTTAGGTATTTATTTTATGCTTATTATTGGTGTAGTTTTTTATGTAATATTGGTGTATAATATAGATAGTAAACAAACCCTAAAAACTAAAACAAATAAAGCCGAAAACCGCATAGTTTAGCTTCTTCGCTTTATTTCTGTAGTGTTTTATAAGTTTTTTTACTACAGAAAGGGTATAAATAAAATGGATAGAAGAATACGTAACTCAGCAAAAGCGTTGATTATTAAAGATAAAAAGGTACTATTAATAAAAATTAGAGATGGCGAATATGAATATTATGTATTACCTGGTGGAGGTCAAGAAACAGACGAGTTATTAAAAGATACAGTTTGCAGAGAGGTTTTAGAAGAAGTTGGCTTAAAAGTAGAATGTAAAGACTTAATTTTTGTAGCAGAGGGAACACGCGACGAGACTTTTCATAGAGTAGATTTTGTGTTTTTATGCGAATTGGTAGAGGGTGCAGAGAGTGTAGACTTTCAAGGAGACTCTGCCCAAATAGGGATTGAATGGGTAAAGATTGACGAGCTTAATAAAATTGACCTTTACCAAACTAAGCTCAGAACTGATATTAAAAAATATTATGAGAAGATGCCTTACAACGCTTATCTTGGTAATGAGGGCGATTGATAAATAAATTAATAAAACTGGGAATAGGAGGAAAACTTGACAAATTTATTAGTAAAATCTTTTATAAAAAATAATGAAGACTATAAAAACAGTAAAGTGCGTGGAGCTTACGGAAAGCTTGCAGGCACTGTTGGAATTATTAGCAATATAATTCTTTTTGCCATAAAATTTAGTGTAGGCATGATATTTTCTTCTGTGTCGGTTGTTGCAGATGCGATTAATAATTTGTCCGACGGGGCTTCATCTTTAATAACGCTCATAGGTTTTAAACTAGCTGGTAAACCAGCCGACGAAGAGCACCCTTTTGGTCACGCTAGAATAGAATATATTACAGGTATTATAATATCTTTTATTATTCTACTTATTGGCTGGCAATTAGGAGTAACTTCAATAGAGAAAATAAGCAGCCCTATCCAACCAGACTTTGGAACGGCAGTTTATATTGCTTTAGTTGTATCAATAATAATTAAGATTTGGCAATATGCTTTTAACAAAAAAATAGGTAGGCTAATAAGTTCTCAAACAATAACGGCTACTTCATTTGATAGCCTGAATGACGCAATATCTACAACGGCAGTGTTAATAGCAGCATTAGTGTCTCAGTATGCAAATATTAATTTAGACGGATATATGGGGATTGCAGTTGCTTTGTTTATTGTTTATTCTGGAGTTAAGTTAATTATTGAGACTAGTGCGCCACTTTTAGGAGAAGCACCGGACGAGGAGTTCTCTAAAAATATAAAAGATAAAATACTCTCTTACGACGGAGTGCTGGGCGTTCATGACTTAATGATACACAGCTACGGTGGGGGTAAGTCTTACGTAACTGTAGATTGTGAAATTTGTGCAAGCAAAGACGTTATGGCAGCACATGATATTGTAGATGAAATTGAGAGAGATTTTCTTGAAGAGCTGGGTGTTCATCTTGTTGTGCATACAGACCCTATTATAACTGGTGACAAGAAGACGAATGAGCTAAAAGAAAAAATAGAGCTGCTTTTAAGTGCTACATTTCCAGAGCTTAGCTTGCACGACTTTAGGGTTGTGTGGGGAAGTGAAGAAACTAAGGTTTTGTTTGATGTAAATGTACCATTCTCTTTTAAAAAGTCAGATAAAGACATCAGTTTGTCTATTTCTAAAATTGTGTCTGCTCTTGATAAAAGCTATAGTGCTATTGTAATTATAGATAGAGGTAATTAACTGTCCTTTTTATTGGGCAGTTAAAATTATTTACAATAAAACTCTTTTAATAAAAACTATTTTATGGTAGAATATAATTAATAAATAGGGGATAATGTGAATCATTTTATAGAGTAAAATAAACATTTGTTTAGGCTGAAAATATGTAGTATGTTTTTATTTATGCTTTATAAAAATTAAGATTTGCACAAGAAAGGACGATATAATAATGGCGGATAAGAAAAAAGGTCTTACCAAAACAGTCGGAAAACCAACAGATAAAGCAGCAGCTTTAGAGACTGCACTTGATCATATAAAGAAACAATACGGTGAGGGCGCTGTAATGAGGCTTGGACAAAACAGCACACTTAATGTAGAGGCTGTTTCTACAGGTTCTGTATCTCTTGACATGGCACTTGGAATAGGTGGCTTGCCAAGAGGTAGAATTATAGAGGTGTACGGGCCAGAGTCTTCAGGTAAAACAACTCTTGCTCTTCACTGTGTTGCAGAGGGACAAAAAGCAGGTGGAAACGCTGCTTTTATTGACGTTGAGCATGCCTTAGACCCAGTGTATGCATCTGCTTTGGGTGTAGATGTTGATTCTTTACTAGTAGCACAGCCAGACACAGGTGAGCAAGCTTTAGAGATTACAGAGGCATTAGTTCGCTCTGGTGCGATTGATGTTATTGTTGTAGACTCTATAGCTGCGCTTGTTCCTAGAGCAGAGATAGAGGGAGAGATGGGCGATAGCCACGTTGGACTTCAAGCAAGGCTTATGTCTCAAGCTTTAAGAAAATTGGCCGGTGTTATTTCAAAGTCTAACTGTGTTGCTATTTTTATCAACCAGTTAAGAGAGAAAGTTGGAGTTATGTACGGAAACCCAGAGGTTACACCTGGTGGACGTGCTATGAAGTTTTATGCCTCTGTTAGACTTGATATTAGAAAGATTGAGACGCTTAAATCTGGTACAGACGTTATCGGTTCAAGAACTAGGGCTAAGGTTGTTAAAAACAAAATTGCTCCTCCATTTAAAGAGGCAGAGTTTGATATTATGTACGGGCGAGGAATTTCTCGAGAGGGAGAGATTTTAGACATGGCTGTATCTCTTGAGATTGTACAAAAAGGCGGAGCATGGTTTAGCTACAACGGCGTAAGGTTAGGCCAAGGTAGAGACAATGCGAAACAATTTATTTTGGATAATCCTGATATTGCAAAAGAGATTGAAGATAAGCTAAAAGAGAACAGAGAAAAACTGTTTGGCAAAAATACTCCTGCAAAACCTGCCGCTGTAAAGGTAGAGGTTGCAGAAGCTCCGAAATCTAAGGCTGTTGTTAAGGCAGATATTGACATTACGGTTGAAGACTAATGACAATTACAAGATGTCAAACTATTAAAAAATCGCTCATTAAACTTTATATTGACGGTGAGCCAGCTGTAGATATTGACAAAGAGGTTTTTCTTTTAAGTCCATATAAAGAGGGCAGCATTATTGATGATGAAGAGTTAAAAGAGCTTATTTATAATTCATCTGAGAAAAGATGTAAGCAAAGTGCTCTTTATTATTTAGAGAGAAAAAGATATACTAAGCGTGACTTAGAGAATAAACTCGCCTCGCTTCATTACGACAGAGAGCTTTGTAAAAGCACTGTAGATAATATGGAGCGACTAGGCCTTTTAAATGACGCAGATTACGCCAATGTTTATACTGCAGATTTAATTAATCTTAAAAAATACGGTAAAGTTCGAATTAAAACCGAGCTTTACCGCAAAGGCATTGATAAAGAAATTATAGACAATGTATTGGAGACTATTGAAGATAATGATGAGGATATAAAAATTATTCTTGAGAGAAAATACTCTAATTGGCAAGATGATGAAAAAGTTAAAAGAAGAGCCATTGCCTTTTTGCAAAGAAGAGGGTATAGATATAGCGATATAAATAAGGTGATGAAGTTTGAAGAGCAGTTTGAGGATTAGCTTTCAAACTATTTGGAGAGGGTTGAATAGAAAATGAGTGAAATAAATTTTACGGATATGATACAAATGCAAAAAGATTTGCACGAGGTACATAAACATTGGTCTCGCTTAGAGCCTAGAATAGCTAAAAATCATGTGCTTTATATGGTAGAGGAAATTGGCGAAGTTATAGCTATTTTAAAGAAAAAAGGTGAAACAGCTATAATGGAAGACGAAAATGTAAGGGCGAATTTTTGCACTGAGCTTGCAGATGTTTTAATGTATTATAATGATATTTTAGTATGCTTTGATATAAAGCCTGAGGAAATATCGAAAGCGTATGTAGATAAATTTAATTATAATGTAAAAAGAGACTATGATTCTCAAAACAAAAAACTTTATTCAGAGAAACCTGTAAAGTGATTTTGAAAAGAAGATAGCATTTTGAAAATAAATTTTCAAACAGGAAAGGAATGGTTAATTTAATGCCAAGAGTAGGTATGATAAGTTTAGGTTGCGTAAAAAACCAAGTAGATGGAGAGGTTTTAATGGCAGCCCTTAAGAAAGACGGATTTACACTAAGTAATGATGTTGGAGTGTGTGACATTGCAATTATTAACACATGCGGATTTATAGAGAGTGCAAAACGTGAATCTATTGAAGAGATTTTAGAACTATGTCAGCTAAAAAAAGAGGGAAGAATTAAAAAAATAGTTGTAACTGGTTGCTTAGCAGAGAGATATAAAGAAGAGATAATGAAATCTATTCCAGAGGCGGACGCAGTTATAGGCTTAGGTGCAAATGCCGAGATTTCTAAGCTTTTAAAAGATATGATGAAAGGCGAGACTATTCAGGCTTTTCCGGATAAATATAACATGCCACTTAGTGGAGAGCGAGAGCTTAGCACCCCTAGCTATTTTGCCTACTTAAAAATTGCAGACGGTTGCGATAATCGCTGTACATTCTGTGCTATTCCACTTATTAGAGGCAAGTACAGAAGCCGCGAAATGAATGAGATAATAGAAGAGGCAAAACTATTAGTAGAGGGTGGAGCAAAAGAGCTTATTTTAATTGCTCAAGACACTACACGCTATGGTATAGATTTATATGGAAAGTACAAGTTAGCTGAATTATTAAAAGAGCTATGTAAAATAGAGAAACTTAAATGGATAAGACTTCTTTATGCATACCCAGATTCTGTTACAGACGAGCTTATAGACGTTATGGCCAGCGAAGAGAAAATAGTTAAGTACATAGATATTCCACTGCAACATGCTAATGAGCGTGTGCTAAAAGAGATGAATAGGAGAGGAAGCAAAGAGAGCCTTACAAATTTAATTAAAAAACTTAGAGAAAAAATGCCAAACATTACGCTAAGAACCACTTTTATTGTAGGCTTTCCTGGAGAGACAGAAGAAGAGTTTAGCGAGCTTTGTGAGTTTGTAAAAGAGACTAGGTTTGATAAAATGGGTTGCTTTGCATACTCTGCAGAGGAAGATACTAAAGCGGCAACTATGGAAAATCAAATTGAAGAAGAAGTAAAGCTACACAGGGCTGAAATACTTACTGATTTGCAAATGAGAATTATGCAAGACTTAGGTGAAAATAAAATAGGAGAAACACTTGAGGTATTAGTAGAGGGTTTTGACAGATATGCCGAGTGCATGTTTGGAAGGTCTAGCATGGACGCTCCTGACATTGACGGAAAAGTTTTCTTTATGGCTGAAGAAAAACCAGTTATGGGCACATTTGTTAAAGTTAGAATAGATGAAGCTATGGATGCTGATTTAACAGGCGAAATTGTATAAAGTATCAATAATAGAAAGGTATGGGTATAAAAATGAATTTACCTAACAAACTTACAGTGTTAAGAGTAATTTTAGTACCGTTCTTTATGATTTTTTTGGTACTAGATTTCATTCCTCACAGGCATTTATTAGCACTATTAGTATTTGCGATTGCATCTTATACAGATTATTTAGACGGAAAAATTGCAAGAAGAGACAACTTGATAACAGATTTCGGAAAATTTATGGATCCACTTGCAGATAAAATAATGGTTATGGCAGCTCTTATTTGTTTTGTAGCCCTTGGTTATACAGATGTATGGCTTGTAACTATTATAATGTTTCGCGAGTTCGCTATTACCTCTGTGCGTTTGGTTGCGGCAGGAAAAGGTACAGTAATAGCGGCAAATAATTTAGGCAAAATTAAAACAGTTACTCAAATAATAGCAATTATTGTTGTTATGGTTTTGCAGTACATTGCAGAGCTAGGCGTTATGGGTCTGATAGCAATACCAGATTTAAGTGTGGCTTTCTTTATTATAGGAGAGTTGTTTATGGGAGTTGCAACATTTTTTGCTGTACTCTCTGGGGCTGTTTACGTACGAGATAACATTGACGCAATTAAACAAATGAAATAAGTAATACTAAATGCCCAATTTGCATAAGTTGCAAATTGGGCATTTAGTATTATAGAAAAAAGATGTTTAAAAAAGTTTTGCTGCTGCAATAATGATGTCGGATGCAGTTTCGATGCTATAAGTAGAACTATTTATAGTTAAATCATAATTTACCATATCTTCCCAACGTTTATTGCTATAGAAGTTATGGTAATTAGAACGTTGCTTGTCCATTTTAGTTATAAAGTCAGACGCTTTTCGCTCGTCACATAATTTCTCAGACACAGCCCAAGCCATACGATCTTCTTTCACAGAATGAATGAAAACTTTCATCACTCTTGGGTGCTCTCTAAGTATATAATCACCGCATCTACCTACTATGATACAAGGCTCTTGAGCCGCAGCTTCTTTTATAATCTCAGACTGTAGCATAAAAAGCTTATCATTAATTGGCATGTCACTGTTTGTAGGCATACGCCCAAAAGGATAATTTCCCATTACCATTGAATAAAGCAAGCTGTTGCTCGCTTTTTCATCTGCTTTAGAGAAAACTTCCTCACTAAGTCCGCTTTCTTTTGCGGCCATAGCAATAAGCTCTTTGTCGTAATACTTTATTCCAAGCTTTTCAGACATAGCTACAGCAATGCGCTTTCCTCCGCTTCCAAATTGTCTTGATATTGTAATTACAGGCAACATAAATTTAACCATCCTCTCGATATTAGTGATATAAGATAAAATAATTATAAAAAACTGTACAATATTATTAACTATTGCTAATCTATAGTTAAACATTACATTATTTTTATCAATTTGTCAATACTTTTGTAGAATAAAGAGTTAAATAATGAAATAAATATACTAAAAATACTCTTGCTCAGTTCTTTGTGCAACAAAAAACATAATAGCCCTTTTTTTTGTAAAGAGTTTCACAATTATTAAATATAGAAACAAGCTTCTTCTTAGTGCTTTCAGCACCATGCTTTTTAAGGGTAACAATATAAATTTTGCCGTTATTGTTAAGGTGTTCATACGCTTGTTCATACATTTTATATGTAATGTCTTTACCTGCATGAATCGGCGGGTTAAGAGTAATTGTGTCGAAAGAGTTGGTTATACTATCAAAACAATCAGAATGAATAATACTAGATATAATATGGTTTTTCTCACAATTAATGCGAGTATAATCTAAAGCAGTCTGGTTGATATCTGTTTGAGTTAGAGTTATATTGTTAATCTTTGACAAAATTATTCCAATACAGCCGTAACCACAGCCTAAATCTAAAAGAGTTCCTTTTAGTGAGGGAATAGTGTGCAAAAGTAAGTCTGTAGCATAGTCAATGTTATCTTTTGAGAACAAGCCGGAATTGCTAGTAAAAGAAAATTTATGTGAACCAAAGTAATAGTCAATTATTTTAATATCATCTTTTAAGTTTTTGTCTTCAATAAAATAATGGCTCATTTTTTATTACCTTTCTGACTAATATAGTTAATTAGCTATATTAGTTGTTTGTAAATGTCGCTCTTTTTTAAATTTGTTTTATTTGCTGCAATTTTTGCAGCCTCGTTATTTGATTTACCTGAACTGACCTCATTTAAAGCTATTTGTATAGCATCTTCTAAAGTGTATTCCTTGTCTATATGTTCTGCACCAGAAATTACAAGAACATATTCACCCTTAGGTGTGTTCGCGGTGAAATAGGCTACCGCTTCGCTTAAATTTAGTCTTAAAACTTTTTCATGTAGCTTTGTTAGTTCTTTAGCAACAGCTATTTTTCTTTCCCCTAAATATTTATATAAATCTTCAAGAGTAGAGAGCAGTTTGTGCGGAGCTTCGTAAAAAACCATAGTTCTTCGCTCGTTTATTATTTCTTCTAAATGAGATTTTCTGTTTCTTTTATTTGTACTTAAAAAGCCCTCAAAAGTAAATCTACCTGTAGATAAGCCCGACAAAGCTAAAGCACTTACCACAGCACTAGGGCCGGGCACTACGAGTACCTCAATATTATTTTCAATACATTGAGAAACTAAAAGTTCGCCAGGGTCAGATATTGCAGGCATACCAGCGTCAGATATTAATGCACAATTTTCACCGTCTAATAATCTTTTGCATATATACTCTCCCTTTTGAGTTTTGTTATGTTCGAAATAACTAACTAGAGGTTTTTTTATGTCAAAATGAAAAAGCAACTTTGCGCTTACTCTTGTATCTTCGGCTGCAATAAAATCAACCTCACTTAAAATATCTATTGCTCTAGGAGAAAAGTCAGATAAATTACCTATAGGCGTGCCAACAACGTAAAGTACACCTTTTTTTACTTTGTTCTTTTCATTCATAATGTTCTTCCTTATAATTTCCATAAATATTAATCATTTCTTCAGACAAACCACCGTCTTTCTCAATAAATAAAGTGGGCATAATATCAATACCAGAGTTTCCACCTCTTCTGCTTTCAAGCAAAAATAAGCTAGGGGCTTTGGTTTCTCTTTGTTGCACTAATCTAAGACGTTTTGGTTCTAATCCGTTCTCTCTGAAAATAGTAATGGCATCACTAAGTCTTTCAGGTCGTTGACAAATAAAAAGTTTGCCTCCAAATTTGAGACAATAAGAAGCAGCTTTTGCGAGCTCATCTAAACTGAGCTCATCTTCATGCCTTGCAATACGTAAGTTGTCAACTTCGTTTTTAATGCCTGCTCCAATAGCTTTGTAAGGAGGGTTACATGCTATGTGGCTTAAACTTCCACTTTTAAAAATGCTTTTGTAATTGTTTATATTATCTTTTATCAAAGTTATTTTCTCAAGTTTGTTATAATCTATTGTTTGTTCTAGCTGTTCAGTAGCCTCTTTTTGTAATTCTACAGCGTAAATGATTTTAGGGCTGTACCTAATATCCCAAAGTACAGCAATAGTACCACATCCTGTGCCAAAATCAGCACATATGTCACGTTTATTAGGTTTTGCAAAATTAGCTAATAAAAGAGTGTCTGTTGTAAATCCGTGTTTTTTTGATACAAGAATTTTATTTTTTTTACCTAAAGGTTCCCAGTGTGAATTTGTCATAAAACTAAATCCTTTATCTATGCAATTAATAATATAGTCGAACATTAGTTTGACTAAAAACCTTTGCGCTTGTTTATGTAATGGTTTCTAAGTTGATTTCTATATTTATCGATTTTATAAGTATAGCTTATAAATAAAAAGGTGTATAAATAAAAATTGTAGAGGCAAAACGCCCCTACAATTTCAGTGCTATCAGCAAATTAGCCTGCCTCAATTGCCTCAACAGGACATGCACCTGCACATGCTCCACAATCTACACATGTGTCAGCATCTATTACATACTTGCCCTCTCCTTCAGAAATTGCGTCACAAGGACATTCGCCTGCACATGCACCACAAGAGATGCAGTTTTCGTTAATTACATATGCCATATTATAACCATCCTTTCTTTTATTAAATTTAGTATAAGCAAAGCATAACTTTGCCCATATCTATATTTTACCACAAAATCGGAAAAAATCAAGCAAAATTAGAAAGATATAAATATTGTTAAAATATTTATTTGTTGTTTAAATCTATTTGTAAATAATATAAAACGTGCAAGGTTTATTTCACCATAAATTCACTTAAAATCTATGTACAAATCACTTTATATGTGTTATAATATTAGCGTTATTGAAATTTAGTTATAGCTGTTAAAATTTTTATAGTTTTAGTATGCAATGTAATATTTTAACTAGATATTAATTAAATAACTATAAGTTTTTACGTAACAAATGTTTATTTAAAAGGAGACTATATATATGGGAAAAGGCGCAAGAAGTCGTGCGCAACACGCAGATAAAAAAATAATTCAACAGCAAAAGCAAGCGGTAGAAGTTTTAAAGCAAAAAAAAGATAAACTTATTATGTCTATTATAGGTATTAGTTTGGCTATTGTAGTGCTTATTGCAGGCTTAGTTTATATGTTCTATTATGCAAATGGTAATTATTTAAGAGATGATATATCTGCAAGTTCTGAAACATATGAGATTGACAATGCTGTAATGACATACCTGTTTAAAACAAATTATGTTAATATGCAAAGTGCTTATAGTGGTTACTTTTTTGAGTACTCGGGTGTTAACCCATACGACTCTCTAAAAAATCAAACATATACTGAGGATCAAACTTGGTTTGACAGCATTTTAGATACAACAAAAATGTCGGTAGATGAAGTAATTCCTCTTGCTGAACAAGCAAAAGCAGACGGCATTACACTAACTGAAGAAGACTATGTAACGCTTGAAGAAAATTTAGCTAATGTAGACCCTTACTTTTTAGAAGATGGCGTGCAAAAAAGTGATGTAGAAAAGGCTGTAGAGATGAGTTTGCTTGCACAAAAATACAATAATAAATTTATTGATGAGCTTGAAATTACAGACGAAGAGATAGAAGACTATTATGCAGAGAATGAAAATAACTATAAAACAGCATCATATTTATCTTACTCTATAACATACGAGGGTGAAGAAAACAATATAACAAAGGAAGAAGCAGAGCAAAGGGCAGAAGAACTTGAAAATGCTAGTTCTGAGGAAGAGTTTTTAGAAATAGTTGAAGAGATTGTTATACAAATGAATCCAGATTTAAATGAAGAAGAAATTGCTACAATGGTAGACTCTGCAGTTTTTAATAGTTCAAGCTATGTAAGTGAAAGTGAGATGTCTGACTGGATTTTTGATGAAGAAAGAGAAATAGGTGAGACTCATATTGTAGAAGATGCAGATTTTAATACTATTACTACTTCATTTATTACTGCTCCTGCAAGCAGAGATGAGACAGTAACTGAAATTTTTAGACACATCTTATTCTCATTTGATCAATATGATACAGCCGAAGAGGCAAAAGCTGCGGCTGATGATATTTTAGCACGATATAATGAAGACCCAACAGAAGATAACTTCTCTACCTTAGCAACAGGTTACACGCAAGATACAGCCTCTGCTTCAAACGGTGGGTTATATCAAGGGGTTACACCAGGAACTATGGTTGAACCTATTGATACTTGGCTTTTTGACGATGCTCGTGAAGTAGCAGAAGTTGAGATAGTTGAAACAGAATTTGGCTACCACATTATGTATTATGTTGGAGAAGGCAAAGAGGCTTGGATGGAACAAATTCATAATGATATTAGTTTAGAAGAATTTAACACAAAACTTGAAGAGTTACAAGAGGTATATCCGATAACTTATGATGAAGAGGCCTTAAGCAAGCTTCCAGTATAAAAATATTGGAAAATAGGTAACACATGAAATTATATTAAATATTTATTGTAGAGACGGAAGGCGAGCCCTTACTCGTCTCTACTTGTTTTTAATACCAAACAAATAAATTAACTAGGAGTGGTGTGAGTGCCCAAAAAGTTAACTATAGGAATATTAGCGCATGTAGACTCAGGCAAAACTACTTTGTCTGAGGCAATGCTTTTTGCTTCGGGCAAAATACGAAAACTAGGTAGGGTTGACCATGGTAATGCTTTTTTAGACACACATAAACTAGAGAGGAATAGAGGCATTACTATTTTCTCAAAGCAGGCACGTTTAAATTTTGGAGAAACTGAAATAGACTTACTGGATACCCCAGGACATGTTGACTTTTCGACTGAGGCAGAAAGAGCACTACAAGTGCTAGATTATGCAATACTTGTTATAAGTGCAATTGATGGAGTGCAAGCTCACACTCAAACTCTTTGGTCTTTGCTTTATAGATACAATATACCCACTTTTATTTTTGTTAATAAAATGGATATAAGCTCATTTGAAAAAAGTGAGTTGAGTGAGAATATAAGAAAAAACTTGAGTGAGAACGCTATTGACTTTGATTGTGATAATTTAGAAGAAAGCATTGCAATGTGCAACGATGAATTAACTCAAGAATTCTTAGAGAATTTATCATTAAAACAAAGTTCAATTATAAAAGCTATAAAGAATAGAGCGGTTTTTCCTTGTTTTTATGGTTCTGCACTTAAACTTGACGGAATTGAAGAGTTTATGAACTCATTTGACAAGTTTACCTTAGCCTCACAGTATGGTAATAAATTTGGTGCAAGAGTTTTTAAAATATCGTGGGATAATATGGGTAACAGGCTTACTCATTTGAAAATTACAGGTGGAAGCCTTAAGGTAAAGTCTGTAATTTTTCATAAAGATAAAGAGCAAATTGACAGAGAAGAGAAGGTCGACCAAATTAGGCGCTATAGCGGAAGTAAGTTTGAGCTTAGTATGGAGGTTTTTGCAGGGGAGATTTGCGTTGTTACAGGGCTATTAAGCTCGTACGCTGGTCAAGGCTTTGGTTTTGAAGAAAAGGCAAATACACCAATGTTAGAGCCGATTTTGGTATATAAAGTTATGTTGCCAAAAGGGATTGACAGCGTAAGAGCACTAGCAAATTTAAGACTTTTAGAGCAAGAAGACCCTGAACTAAGAGTTATGTGGAGTGAAAGCCTAAAAGAAATTCAAGTTAGGCTTATGGGTGCAATTCAGGTTGAAGTTTTACAAAGCCTTATTGAAGAGAGATTTGGATATTTAGTTGAGTTTGACAAAGGTAATATAGTATATAAAGAGACAATTATCGAGCAAGTTATTGGCATGGGGCATTTTGAACCTTTAAAGCATTACGCAGAAGTGCATTTAAAGCTAGAGCCAATGCCTAGAGGAAGCGGAATTTATGTAGACAACAAAGCAAAACACGACCTTTTTGATAAAAACTGGCAGAATTTAGTGCTTACGCATATACTTGAAAAAAACCATACGGGTGTTCTTACAAACTCACCTGTAACAGATATTAAAATAACACTGGTTGACGGAAGAGGGCATGTTAAGCACACCACAGGAGGTGACTTTAGGCAAGCGACCTACAGGGCGTTTAGGCATGGGCTTATGAGGGCGAAAAGCATTTTACTTGAGCCTGTATATGCCTTTAAACTAGAGGTAAGCTCTGAATATGTAGGCAAGGCAATAAGTGACATTCAACAAATGGGAGGAAGCTTTAATACTCCTGAAACCGTTGGCGACTTCACAATAATTTCCGGCTTATTACCGGCTGCAACTAGTATTGACTACTCGAAAGAGGTAATACGCTATACAAAAGGTTTGGGCAAGTACTCATATTATTATAATGGTTATGATAAATGTCATAATAGTGAGGAAGTAATTAAAGCTTTTTCATACGATGCTGAAAACGACCCAGAGAACCCAAGTGCGTCTGTTTTTTGCTCTCACGGAAGTGGTTTTATAGTTAAATGGGATAAAGCAGAGGAATATATGCATATTAAATCTGAAAAAGAAAAAGATATACAAGAGATAAAAAGTGCTAAAAGAGCAGGTGCTATTTACGATAAGGGTTTAGCTATACAAGATGACAAAGAACTTTTATCTATTTTTGAGAGTACTTATGGTAAAATCAAGACAGACCCAAGAGTTACGTTTTCAAGCCCTATTAAAAGTAAAAGTAATATTAATTATAAAAGGCATAAGTCTACCCATATTGGACCTGAATATATATTAGTCGATGGCTATAATATAATATTTGCTTGGCAAGAGCTTAATGAGTTAGCAAAAATTAATATTGATGCTGCTAGAAATAAGTTAATTGACATATTAACAAATTATGCGGCATATAAAAATTGTGACTTGATTTTGGTATTTGATGCATATAAAGTTAAAGGAAATAAAGAAACTATTGTTAAGCACGATAACATAAGCGTTGTTTACACAAAAGAGGCTGAAACAGCAGACATGTATATAGAGAAAGTAACTAAAAAAATGTCTGATAAATATCGAGTTAGAGTAGCAACATCTGATGCAGTAGAGCAAATGATAGTGCTGGGAAATGGCGCTTTAAGAGTATCTGCAAATGGTTTTAGAGAAGAGATATTAAGTGCTGAAAAAGAAATAAGAGATCTTATAAAATAAAAAAATGAATAAAAAACTTTAATATGACTAATAATATACTTGAGTAAAAGATTAACGATATCCTTAACTCTAAATGACAGGTGGTATTATTATGCATACTAAAGTAGATATTTGCGGTGTAAACACAGCAAAATTAAAAGTTTTAAAGAACAGTGAAACAATAGAGCTATTAAAAGCAGTAAAAAACGGAGATTTAAGGGCTAGAGAGAGTTTAATTGCGGGGAATTTAAGGTTAGTTTTAAGTGTTATACAAAGATTTGCTTGTAGAGGTGAAAATCCTGATGATTTATTTCAAGTAGGTTGTATAGGTTTAATAAAAGCTATAGATCATTTTGATTTAAAACATGGGGTGCAGTTTTCTACCTATGGTGTACCTATGATTATAGGTGAAATAAGGAGGTTTTTAAGAGATAATAACAGCGTTAGAGTAAGTCGTTCGATTAGAGATATTGCTTACAAAGCGATGCAATGTAAAGAGCAGTTTATTAATAAAAATGGCAGAGAGCCTTCGATTTTAGAGCTATGTAAAGATCTTGAAATGAAAAAACAAGATGTTGTTTTGGCATTAGAGGCTATAGTAGAGCCCATTTCTTTATATGAGCCTGTTTTTTCTGACGCAGGAGATACAATATATGTATTAGATCAAATAGGTGAGGGTAGCGACAGCGACTGGCTAGACGAAATCTCTTTAAAACAAGCGATAAAAGATTTAGATAATAGAGAAAAAGTTATTTTACAAATGAGGTTTATGCAGGGCAAAACTCAAATGGAGGTAGCTGAAATTATAGGCATTTCTCAAGCACAAGTATCTAGGCTTGAAAAATTTGCTATGAAAAAGATTAAGTCGTCATTATAGTCATTAAACCCCAAAGCTAACAGAAACAAAGTGGTTGTCACATTAACAAGTTTTTACGTTAAAATAAACAAATTATATTGCAGTGAACGGTCTTTGGCCGTTCTGTAGTTCATGAAAAAGCAAAAGTTTTTCGTTATTTCGGTTGAGTCTTGACTCAACCCTACAAATAAAGGTTCAAATTTACCCTAATGCGACAACCCATTTTCATTTTATTTCTGTAGTACTTTCTAAGTTTATTACTATATGAAACTGTATAATTGAATGTATAAAAACAAAGAGAAGCGACACCTATTAGTTAGCTGAAAGTCTAACGAATGGGTGTCGGTGTTTTTTAATCTATTACATAAAACTCATTATTTGTCATAGAGCTTTGTAAGTTAAATTTAGTAGATAATTTGCTTCCAACAAAACAAAAAATGAATGAGCTTAGTATTGCAAGGCAGGCAAATAAAGGCCCATTTGGGGAGGTGAAACCACTTAGTAATGCAGGAATAAAGGCCACCGAAAAACCGACCAAAATCCCACACCATGCTCCAAATTTATTTATCCCTTTCCAGTATAGGGTTAACAAATAAGGTGCTAAAAAAGAGCCTGAAATAATACCCCAAGAGTATGACATTAACTGTATAATTGGTGTGTTGCTAACTGCAATGGCATAGCTTACAGCGACAAAAAGTAAACACAAAATCTTAGTTAATTTAGCAGTTGCCTCGCTACTCATATCTGCTTTAAATCTAGCTTTAATAAAATCCATAGACAGTGTAGAGCAAGCTGTTAAGGTTATTCCAGATAAAGTAGAGACAGAAGCAGAAATAAGCAATACAAGAATAACACCTAATAAAATATCTGGTAAACCAGCCATATTTAGCATTAAAGGCACCAAAAAATCTGTTCCTCCAGCAGGCAAGTCAGAGCCGAAAAATAAATGAGATAAAGAACCTATTAAATATCCACCACCTGCTATTAGCAATGCAAAAAATGTTGAGATAATTGCTCCTCGTTTTACCTCTGTTTTATCTTTAATACCATAATATTTATGAACCATTTGAGGTAAACCCCATGTTCCAAAGCTTGTCATTAAAATTAAAGATATTAAAGAAAGTGTGCCTGTGCTGTTAAGAGGCATCATTTCATGGTTTTTCATGTAATCTACCATATTATTAAAGCCAACGCTTATTCCACCAACAGCACTAGAAGAAACCACAAGCACAATAAGTAAACTTACACCTATAATCATTATAAAACCTTGAATAAAATCTGATTTAAGCATTGCGGTGTAACCGCCTAAAATAAGAATTGCAGCAGATGCCAAGGCTATTATTATCATAGAAATATTAGCATCTATTCCTAATACTATAGAGCATACGCTTGTTAAACCTTTGTAAACAGATGCTGAGTAAGGGGTAAGAAAAAAGAAGATAATAAAACAAGAGAAGTACTTCATGTTAGTGCATTTAAATCTTAACTCAAACAGTTGTGGCATAGATTTTATTCGGTGTTGCCTTGTAATTGCCCTTGTTTTATCAGCTAATACTATCCAAGGCAAAAGTGTACCAAACAAAGCGTTGCCTACACCTATTAATATAGCCCAAAGACCAAAACTCCAACCAGACCCTCCAGCATAACCTATAAACATAACAGCAGAAAAATATGCGGTACCATAACTTAAAGCAGAAATCCATGCTCCAGCACTTCTTCCGCCTACTGTAAAACTTGCCATATCGTTAGATTTTTTTGAGTAGTATATACCTGTGCCTACTATAAATACTGCATAAAGTAAAATAACTCCCCAAATACTAATTTCTCTACTCAAAATAATCACCCTTTCAATTTAACGGTTTAAAGCTTTGCACTTTTACGCTTTAAAGCTTTTAACTATTGCAGTATTATAACATTGTTTTTTGAAATTGTCAAGATAATAATTAAAATATAGTAAATCAAGCTAAAATCACTAACCGCTTTTAATTAAAAAACGAATAAATATACAGCTGTTGTAAAGAGGCTTTATATAAATAAACTGAATATGGATAAAAAGCGATGTTAAAATTGAGACGTAAGAGTTTTGATTATACTTTATACGTTTTATCGTTTAATATATTTTACTGTTACAATTATTTTTTATCTCTAATTTATTGCGTTATAATTTTATTCAAGTATAATAGTATTAAAGATTATATTAAATTATATTACAAGCAAGAAATGATAATACGATATTTTGAATTTAGTATATACTTATTACAAAAGGGGGAGATATAATGAACAACTTAAAGTTAATTGAAAGTGTATTGTTATATATTGACTCGCATTTGTCAGAAATAGATACTTATGAAACTGTAGCTAGTAAATTTAATTATTCATCATTTCATTTTCATAGAATTTTTTCTGCAGTTACCGGTCAAACAATAACTGATTATATAAATAGACGTAGGCTTCAAACGGCATTTATCAGCTTAAGCGAGACTAATAAAACTATAACAGAAATATGCTTTGAATCTGGGTTTAGTAGTATACAGACATTTAACCGACAATTTAAAAATACTTTTGGTACACTTCCATCTATAGCAAGAAAAAAACAACTGAAAATTGACTTTAAAAGTGTTGAGACTATTATTACCAGTTATATAAAAAGAGTTAATTTTATAGGAGAGTATATTATGGAACCTAAATTTGTAGAAAAAGAAGCATTTATTCTTGCAGGATATCGGAAACATACAAAAAATGGTTGGCATGTTATAGGAGAAGTATGGGGAGAACTTAAAGCAATTATGAATAGTCTTGACCGAAGTGATGTAAATACGATGTATGGTTTTGAAGATTATTCAGAAGATTTCTGTTCTAGTCCATTGGCTTTTTACTATATGGCAGCGGTTGAAGTGAATAGCGTTTTAAATATTCACCCAGAGATGCATGTAAAGAAAATTCCCAAATCTTTGTATGCAGTTTTTACGGTTAATGGTAATAATTCTAATGGAGAAATTGGTGCTGCATTTCGTTATATATATGATGTATGGTTGCCAAACTCTGAATATTGCTTGTTTGATGAGATATGTGCCGATTTTGAATATTATGATGAACGTTGGGATTGTCAATCATCTTGTTCTCAAATTGACTTATATATACCTATTAAGAAATTAACAGATTAAAGAGGTGGGATTTATGGCTTTTAAAAATAAGTTTGCAGACTTTGAGAATATAACTGTAAATAATGATTTGTTTTTACGTCAAGTTGATGTAGAAAAGGATTTAGAGAGTTATTTTAATATATACAAAAATTATAGTGCATTTAAATATTACGAGGGAGCTTCTGAAAACATAACCCGTGAAAAAGTTTCGGTAATACTATTAAATCAAATAAAAGCGTTTGAAAAAGCGCGAGAATATGTTTGGACTATAACCGACAAAAATGACAAGCCTTTAGGTAGAATTCATTTAAGTAACTTTGAAGCCAACAATAAAATTGCTAATATAGGTTATTTTTTAGGTGAAAAAAGTTGGAAAAAGGGCATTATTTCAGCCTGTATTTTGCCTGTAATTCAGTTTGGTTTTTCATATCTTGGATTAGAAAGAATTTATGCCACTGTTCATGTTGATAACATAGCATCATGGAAGGCATTAGAGAAAAATGGGTTTATGCGAGAGGGATTGTTAAGACATAGCTTTAATATATCCTCCGGTTTATCTGACTGTTATTTGTATTCTAAATTATTTACCGACTGAAACAGATAGAATATTTCTCATATACAATAATTTCAGTCGAAAGCATAACAGGAAAAAATATTATTACTGTATTTTTTAAAAGTTTATATTATAAAATCACCTTACAATGATTTGTGAGGTGATTTTTTTGTAGATTGAAACTGCTTGATTTTAAACATATTTCAAGCAAAGAAGAACGCAAGTCACACACTACAAATTACAATCTAAGAAAAGCTAAAATACACAGATGTTATGATGGCTTTTTCAAGAATTAATTATAAATGCATTATAAATTTATTTAATTTGAAAGGAAAAAGAAATATAAAGATTATTTTCATATTAACTTAACAAAGCCAAAAAAATAATAAATGAGAAAAAACCATGAGTTATGATGCCGAAGTTTCAGGTAAATGTTTGTTATGAGTTCGTAGACACTTTTAGGGTATATTGTGTAACACAAAAAGTCAGCACTTTAAATTGAGCTGACTTTTCTAGTGTTCAGTTTGATTTTATCCCATGGTCCAAATGTTTCTTCATCAGTATCCGTATTAGGTAGGTCCTGAAAAACTTAGTGTGCTATTAAAATAGTGCTGCTCTACGATTTATACAGCTATTTAATTTAATTGATTATATATATTGTTTTTCAAAATCAATTATAGGCATAGGTTTAGCAAAATAGTAACCCTGTGCTGCTTGGCAATTTATAGAACGTAAAAATTCTATTTGGGGTTCATCTTCTATGCCTTCAGCAATTAGGTCTAAATTCAAAGAATGTGCTAGGTTTACTATTCCCTCTATTACTATTTCTCCACGTTTATTGTCTTTTGTGTTGCTTAAAAAGCTTCTGTCTAGTTTTAAAGTATTAAATTTAAAATCTTTTAATAATCCTAAAGAAGAATAGCCTGCACCAAAATCATCAATTGATATTGTAAATTTTTCATTGTGCAAATCATCAATAAATTTTCCTAAAACTGCTTCATTTTGCAATACAGTAGTCTCTGTTATTTCTATTTCAATCAGCTCATGGGGTACTTCATATTTATCTACTATCTGCTTTATATCTTCAATAAAATTAAATTTTTCTAGGTGTAGTCTTGAAAAATTAACTGAAATAGGGTAACATGCTTTTCCTTCAGTTCTCCATTTACTAAGTGACTTACACACACATTCTAAAATAAACTTATCTAGTTCAACAATAAATCCATTGCTCTCAAATACAGGAATAAATTCATTTGGAAATATTATTTTACCATCGGATTCTATCCATCTTACTAATGCCTCAGCTCCAACAAGTTTATATGTATTCAAATTAACTTTTGGCTGTAAAAACGCCACAAACTCATTGTTTTGTAAGGCTTTTTTCATCTTGTTAATAATTGTTGTTTGAACTAACACTTTTTGTTTATAATCGTCATCATAGTCATAAATTGCACTGTTCTTCTTTTCTTTAGACATAGTATGTGCAAGACTTACTTTATTAATTATTTCGTCTATATCTGTTTCACCTAGTGTAATTTTATATCGCCCATAACTAAAGGCAAGATGATGATCTTTAAGCTCAGGAATAATCATTTTAAAGAAAGACTCGTAATGTGCTGTAGACTCTTCTAAAGTGTCTAAAAAACCATTACCTGAGAAGAAAATAAACTCGTCAATACCAATTCTTGCTACTATCAAAGATTTTTCAGGTGCTGTTTCACTAATTGATTTGAACACCTGCAAAAATTTATTTCCTATATCAAAACCATATATCTCGTTTATAGACTTAAAGTTCTTCACGTCTACCTTTATTATAGTATATTGCTTATCTTTATTTTCGTTAAGAATATAACTTAAGTCTTTTTTTAATTTTGCTAAGTTAGGTAAATTAGTAAGTTTGTCAATATAGGCTGCTTCTTCAATCTTTTTTATGCTTCTTCTTTGAACGTTCCAAGTATGCAATATAAACCCTACAAAAACAAACATTATCCAAAAGCTAATAACGTCAACAATACTTGTTATCTCTTTTATTCCGCTCTCAAAACTTGTTTCGTCAAGAACAATTACTACGTTCAATCCACCAAATCCTAAAGGTGTATACTGAGCTATTCTGGTAACCCCTAATATTGTAAAAGTTAGCTTTCCACCAACACCCTCAGCTAAATCTTGCTGTACTTTTGTTATAGATTCACCTTCACCTAAAACAACATTAGATTCAGACAAATAGGAAAAAGGGACATAGTCATCATCAGAGGTAACTAAATCTTTTCCTTCAGAATTAGTAATTACAATATACCCATTTTCTCCTACAACAGTAATAAGTTGATCAATAACTCCTTTAATATCATTTTTACCAAGCAAAACTCCTTGCACCTTACCGTTAACATTTATAGGATACGCTATATCCATAATACCGTTATTTGTTGTTGCGTCTCCAGTTATTGATGAGTAATGCTCCCCGCTCTCAATAGCATTAATATACGCTTCATTGTCAGAAAAGTTCACTCTCTTACCTTCGCATGAAACTCCTTCGCCATCTAAATTAACATAATACACTTCATTAAATCCTAATATTGATTTCTGTGATTTTAGGTAATCTTCAATATCATCAACTTTAACATGCCCTTCAGAAATAGCAGTTGCCATTATTGAAAGACTGTTAATATTTGTAAAATTCTGATTTTGAATAATAATCTGTTGTTGTGTAGATAAACTCTCAAGCTCATTATTAATTGAAAGCTGTAGCTCATTGCCCAGTAAATAGTCGAACCAAATCGATAATACAGTCATAGCAACAAAAGCTATTCCTATAAAAATAGCAGCCACTTTAATATCTGAATGTGATAACTTATTTATTACATCCACCTACCTTTTATTAGTATAGGTATATAAAACTAAGTATTGTAAATTAATTATAGCATATATTTCAACATTTTTCGACGCAATAAATATAAAAATATCAATAAAATTTTATCGATATAGTTGTTTATTTATAACATGCACTATCATATATTATGCATAAAACTTATTTATATATATAAATCTCTCTTTCTATATATAACTCCACCTAATAATATAGCAACAGTATATACTAAAATATATATAAATAAAATATATATTAGTTGCTCGTTAAAAGCAATAACATCATTTACATTTAAAGTAATGAAAGGGGAGAAATTCAATAGAAATTCACCATTTTCTCCTAGAAGTTCGCCTAAATAACCTAGCATATAGCTTGCTAAAACAACTGAAGACGCTACTGCACCCGTTCCTATTTTTGAGTTAATTCCTGCAAGCATTAAACCTATACTGCCAAAAATTAGAGCGCTAAAACTGGTTATTTTAGCAGAAGAAATAATGTCTGCTAGGCTAAAACTTTCTCCGCCATTAATAAAGCCACAAGCAATTGCTGCAAGTATTGCACCAGTTAACACTATTGCTACTGCAACAGTAGAGGTCAAATATTTTGATATATAAATCTCTGTTTTGCTTACTGCAAGTGAATTTAAAAATTCAATAGACTTTGTTTTTTCTTCTTTTGTAATTAAACCTGCTGAATAAGTAGCCGCAAAAATAGATACCGCAACTAAAATTAAATTATATATCATACCAAAATAAGTAGTGTAATCAGACATGTCAGACATATCTTCCATACCTACAAACTGCATAAGCTCTTTAGGCATTGCATCAAATTTAGCCTGAGCTAAATCTTGAATAGACGAGAACATAATCATATAAAGAGTCATAATTGAAAAAATAGCTATAGTCCAACCAATTATAGACTTTTTTGTTATTGTTAAATTAAACTTACATAGCTTTAGTATATTAGAAAAATCAACGTTTTTCACTATTACACAACTCCTTCCTCATCATTTTTATAGTATGAAATAAATTCTTCTTCTACGGTTTTTGTCTTAATTTCTAAGCTTATTAGATTAATCTTAGACAGCTTTTTAATAAGCAAGTTGATATCTTCGTCAATTTCATAAGTCTTGTTTACTCCGTCTTGAGTCATATAGCTTACCACTTGTTTATGCTTTATTTTTACGTCTTTCATGTCAAAATAATCTACAATCTCGCCGTCTTTTATAATAGCAACCTTATCGCAATATTTCTCTATTTCAGTTAAATTATGGCTCGATAAAAACACAGTTTTTC
Organism: uncultured Eubacteriales bacterium; assembly: GCA_964369215.1. GTDB lineage: Bacteria > Bacillota > Clostridia > Oscillospirales > Acutalibacteraceae > SIG603. The sequence goes on along the minus strand of CAYJEZ010000002.1, from coordinate 3,898 downwards.
CTTTAGATTTTTCACTAAGTAACAGCTCAAAAAATTTATTCTGCATAAGTGGGTCTAGGCCATTTGTTGGTTCGTCAAGCACAATTAACTCAGCACTTTTTATAAAACCTTGTATTAACGAGAGTTTTTTTCTGTTACCAAAACTCAACTCGTTTATTTTTTTTGTTAAGTCGAGTTCGAAATAATCGGCAAGCTTCTTAATTTCTTCTTTAGATGTATTAGTAAATTGCATAGCAAAATTAAGCAGTTTTTCGCAGCTAATGTTTTCATAAAATGAAGACTCACTTGGAATATAACTTACCATAGTCTTTATTTTTTTTGTGTCTTTTTGACTGTCTAAACCTAAAACACTAATTTTTCCGCTTGTAGGGTTAAGCATATTTAACATTGTTCTGAGCGTAGTGCTCTTTCCTGCGCCGTTTTTTCCTACAAATCCAACTATCAACCCTTTTTCAACACTTAAATCTATATTTTTAACTGCAGTAAAATCCCCGTAAGTTTTTACAAAATTTTTAATTTCTATAATACTCATACTTTCCTCACTTATACACTGTACCAAGGTTAAGTATCTCTTTAGAATTAATAATCTCAACAAGCTTTCCCTCGGTCAATGCACTTTCAAAATTTAAATTGTCAACCTCATTAATATCAACCCACACGCTGCCTTCTTGCTCAAAGTCTAATTCACTTGCATTTTCTCTTATATCACTAGCTAACTCACAAATAAAATAAACGAATAATCTGTGGCTATAATTCGGATGTTCTTCTCTGTAGTTTTTGTCGGTAAATATCAGCTCTCCTAAAGCTACAATTCTAAGAGCTTTTACAGACCAACCTGTCTCCTCTTTTATCTCTCTAACAACAGCTTCCTCCATGCTCTCATATATGTTTTGTCCTCCACCGGGAAGAATGTAGTAAACGCAATTATCGGCTTCAGATTTACACTTATTAAGTAAAATTTTATTGTTTTTTACAACTATTGCCCTAACAGCATTTCGTATACTCATGTCAAATCTCCTTATAAATCATATAAATTTATTAACATTATTTGTAGTATAGCTTAAATAATTTACAATTGCAATGCCTTAGTTTATTTTTACTAATAAAAAGAGAAATTTTATTCTAAAAAACTTTTGAATATTAACAAAACGTAACATTTCTTACTTGTTTAATTTTATTAATTATGATATAATGATTAGATATAGATAGAATAAATATTTACCCGTTATTGAAAGGATTAGGATTATATTTATGTTAAAAACAAGAAAATTTATAAAAAAGATATCGCTGTTACTCGTTTTTATAATGTTTGTAACTTCAACAAATAGCATAGTGTTTGCCGGAGTTCAACTAGAGGCTCCATATACTGGAGATACTCTAGTTGCTGTTAACAGTCAAGATGACTTTTTTAATACTAGCCCAACAGCAACCACAATAGGTGCTCTTCCGTCAATAAACTCTGACGATAACAATAATTATTCTATCTCTGAGCCTGTGATAGAAGAAAACATTATGGGTTATGATGAAAACGGCCAAGGTATTATAGACCCGTCGTCTTTTCTACCACAAGACGAAATTATTGCTCCACTTTCCAGTGAAGAATCACAAAGTGTAATCGACGCTGATATTTCTTACGCTTATAGCGTTGGAAATACTAAACAACTTACGGTAAAAACCAGTAGTGGAAGCATAAATACATCATCAACTTCAGAAAATTTTGAGGTATTATATGTAGGTGACCATTGCACTGTATGGGCTCCGACAAATACTTTACTTTATCCTATTAATTCTTCTGATGCTACAACGATTGGCGTCGAATTTGATAGAGTGTATGATGATATGGTTAACTATTTTGGAGATCCAATTGACACCTTATATAAATATAGCGATATAGATTCAGACGGAAAAATCGCTATTGTTTGCTATGATATTGAAAAAAATGGTCCAGCTACAAGCTCATACATTTCAGGCTATTTCTATTCAGGAGATTTGTTTTCTTCCATAAATAATAATCAAATGGACATGATACATATGGACTCTGTTAATGGCATGGGTCTTACTTCTGGCAACACAACAAATAGAACTGTATCTAAATGTTTTGGAACTTTAGTTCATGAGTTTCAACACCTTATAGCTTTTGTTAATTCACCTAATACCTATAAACCTACATTTTTGAATGAGGCTTTTTCAGAAGCTTCTACTAACCTTATATATGGGCCTGACAATGCAACTTCACAAGGACGAGTAACTACATTTAATACAAATAGCTACATAAAAAATGGCTCTGTTTCTTTAACTGATTGGGAAAGTAGCCTAAACAATTATGCTTTATCTTATTTACTTGGTATGTATTTACCAACTCAGTATGATAAAACAAACGAAGTTTTTAAAGAAATTATTACAAGGGGAGCTAGTTTACCTTATACTGGTAATGCTCAAAAAGATTATGAAGCTTACTTTAATATAGTAGCAGATGTTTTAGGTGTAGAGAGCACATCAAAGTTAGTAGAGAACTTTTATATAGCTTTAGCCGAAAAAGACTCTGAAGGACCTTATGCTTTTAAAGATTCTGACTGGAATATAAAACCAACAGCACAATACTACACTAATACTTCTTCTCCTAGTTTAGCTCCGGGTGCAGCTGTTTATTTTGGAGAGCACTCTAATTTTACTCCAAGTGGTAATGGCGAATATATTAAGTTTTTCTCGATATTACCTGGATTTACTATAAGTGGAGTGGTAGAGACCTACACGCCTTATAGTAGCACTACTTTAACACTATATGACTCCGCTAATAAAGTAGTAGATACCATAAGTTTTCCACTCGACTGGGATCCTTATACTATTGATGGACCGACGCTTTCTAGCACTACACCATTTGAATTTACAGAATTGAATTCAGGTACCTATAGATTGGAAGTTAGCAAATTGTCTCACTTGACTTGTGAGATAAAAAACATAAGTATAACAAATGATGATATTTGGTTAACAAGCCATAATAACCCTGAAATAAGTACTATTTCTCTTATTCCAGGAGACTTAAACGATGATGGAATAGTTAACTTTAGCGATATTGCAATTATTAGGAATTCAACTAGTTTCAATAATAAAGTTCATTCTAATCCTTTGCACGTGATGTTTCATTATGATTTCAGCGTAGATTCAAAAGACCTTATTAATTATGACGACATGGCTGTTTTGCTTAACAGTAATCATTACCTTAAAAAAGCAGAGTCTTATTCATTTAACTAATAAACTAAATTTGTAGCATAGCTGTATTCTAACTATATTTATAACGAAAAGTAGCAATGAAAATTCATTGCTACTTTTATGCGTTCAACTTTATTTAAATTTTATTTTTCTATATGGATAAATAACTTAGAAAATGGAGCGAAATTAAGTGAAAAAGCTCTGAGCTATACGAGTTTTAACTTGAGAGGTGTTAGTGGTTTTCAAGTAAATCGATAATGCTTTAGTGAATTTACTCTATTTCTACTTTGAATATTTTACCTCAAAATATATAAAATGAATAAATATTATTACATTCAAAAGATTGAAAACTTACATAATTAAATGTTAATTTCTGCTTTTTCCTCTGGTATTTCGTTGTAATTAGCTAATAAAGGGTTTACAACATCGTTTATAAAGCTCTCGGTTTGCTGTGGTGCCATGCCTACATATTTCTCTGGGCTTAAAAGAGATTTTAACTCGTCTAAACTAAATCCAAATGTATCATCAGCAGCAATTCGACTTAATAAATCGTTCTCTCCACCGTCTTCTTTAACTACTCTTGCAGCAGCTTGAGAGTGAACTCTTATTTTCTCGTGAAGTTCTTGTCTGTCGCCACCTCTTTTAACAGCGTCCATCATAATGTTCTCTGTAGCCATAAAAGGTAGCT
>CAYJEZ010000001.1:60681-75670 GCA_964369215.1 uncultured Eubacteriales bacterium | reverse complement strand
CTGTTTATATAAGCCACAGGCTATCTAGCTGTAAGTTTTGCGACAGAATTGTTGTATTTGATAAAGGCGAGATATCAGAGGAGGGTATTCACGAAGAGCTTCTTGAAACAGAGGGCAAGTATAAAGCTTTATGGCATGCACAGGCACAGTATTATAACGAAGAGAGTGCGTAATTTGCTATAAAATAAAACTGTAGATGAGAAAATTTCATCTACAGTTTTTTATTAATTGTACATTATAATTTTTATTGGTTTGACTATATCATAGTACATGCTTTAAATACTGCCCAGTGTAAGAGCCCTCTACCTTAGCTACTTGCTCAGGTGTGCCAATGGCGACAATCTCTCCGCCACCACTTCCTCCCTCAGGGCCTAAATCAATAACATGGTCGGCAGTTTTAATTAGGTCTAAGTTGTGCTCTATAACAAGTACTGTATTGCCTGTGTCTACAAGCTCTTGTAAAACCTCTATTAGCTTGTGCACGTCTGCAATATGAAGTCCGGTTGTGGGCTCGTCTAATATATAAATGGTTTTACCGGTCGCCCTTTTGCTAAGCTCTGTAGCAAGTTTTACCCTCTGAGCCTCTCCGCCAGATAGCGTTGTTGCAGGTTGTCCTATTTTTACATAATCAAGACCCACTCTGTATATAGTCTCAAGTTTTCTCGATATTTTCGGAATATCTCTGAAGAAATCTAGGCCCTCTTCAACCGTCATCTCTAGTATGTCATGAATTGTTTTGCCTTTATATTTTACCTCTAGCGTCTCACGGTTATACCTTTTGCCCTTGCACACATCACATGTAACATAAACGTCTGGTAAAAAGTGCATCTCAATTTTAATAATTCCGTCTCCTTGGCAAGCCTCGCACCTACCGCCTTTTACGTTAAACGAGAACCTACCTGTGCCAAAGCCTCTAAGCTTTGCCTCGGTTGTAGAGGCGTAAAGGTCTCTTATATCTGTAAAAACACCTGTGTAAGTAGCTGGGTTAGACCTAGGGGTTCTGCCTATAGGGTTTTGATTTATTTGTATAACCTTATCAAGGTTCTCCATACCTAATATCTCTTTATGGTTCCCGGCTATCGCCTTAGCTCCATTAAGCTCTACCGAGAGTTTTTTATATAATATCTCGTTGATTAATGAAGACTTGCCAGAGCCAGAAACTCCAGTTACACAAACAAATGTGCCTAAAGGTATATCTACATCAACCCCTTGCAAATTGTTGTGGGTTGCTCCGACTATAGTCAGCTTGTTTCCGTTGCCCTCACGTCTTTGAGTGGGGACATCAACTTTCTTTTTGCCGCTTAAATATTGACCTGTTACAGAGTTTTTGCATTTAAGTATTTTTTCAACAGGCCCGTTAAAAACTACATTTCCACCATGAATACCAGCACCTGGACCTATATCTATAATGTGGTCGGCTGCACGCATTGTGTCTTCGTCATGCTCAACAACAATAACTGTATTGCCAAGGTCACGAAGCCTTTCAAGTGTAGCTAAAAGCTTGTGGTTATCTCTTTGATGAAGCCCAATGCTAGGCTCGTCTAGAATATATAAAACTCCCATTAAAGAAGAACCTATATTGGTAGCAAGCCGAATTCTTTGGCTCTCTCCGCCAGACAATGTGCCTGAAGAGCGTGAAAGGGTTAAATACTCAAGACCAACACTTTGCAAAAAGCCTAGCCTCTCTTTAATCTCTTTAATAATTGGCTCGGCTACAGGAGCATTTCTCGCAGAGAACTCGAGATTATCAACAAAGTTGTAAGCTTTACCTATAGATAACTCACATAAATCACTTATGTTTACGTCTCCTACTGTTACCGCTAAACTTTCAGGGCTAAGCCTTTTTCCTCCACAAGCGTCGCAAGGAACAGCATTCATATATGCCTCTATTTCTTCTTTAATCCAGTTGCTTTGAGTATCTCTAAATCTTCTCTCTAGATTGTTTATTATTCCCTCGAAAGGTGCTTGATATTTGCCTGTGCCATACTCGTTCTCTCGAGTGAGCTTAATTTTCTCACCTTTTGTGCCATAAAGCAATATATCTACTATCTCTTTGGGCAAATCTTCAATAGGTGTGTCAAGCGAGAATTTGTAGTGTTTTGCAAGTCCGGTCATGTACATAGTGGCAATAGTGCTTCCCTCCATTGCCCAACCACTAGCCTTTAATCCGCCCTCAGCGACAGATTTTTTAGGATTAGGAATAATTAGCTTAGGGTCAATTTTCATAAAAACCCCAAGGCCTGTGCATTTTGTACACGCTCCGAACGGATTGTTAAACGAAAACATTCTTGGGCTTAATTCGTCTATGCTTATTCCGTGCTCAGGACATGCGTAGTTTTGCGAGAATGTAATGTCCTCGCCGTCTATAACATTTATTATTATTAAGCCGCCTGTTAAACCAGCTGCAGTCTCTAAAGAGTCTGCAAGCCTAGAGCGAATATCTTCTTTAATAACAAGCCTGTCTACTATTATCTCAATATTATGCTTTTTGTTTTTTTCAAGCTTAGGTAGCTCTGTTAAGTCGTAGGTTAGACCGTCTACCCTAACCCTAACATAACCACTTTTTTTAGCAGCATCAAACTCTTTTTGGTGCTCGCCTTTTCTTCCTTTTACCACAGGTGCTAAAACTTGTATTCTTGTTTTCTCAGGCATTTTAAGCACTTTATCTACTATTTGGTCTATGGTTTGTTGTGTAATCTCTATACCGCATACAGGGCAATGCGGAACACCCACCCTAGCGTACATAAGCCTTAGGTAGTCGTAAATTTCTGTTACGGTTCCAACGGTAGAGCGTGGGTTTTTCGATGTAGTTTTTTGGTCTATTGATATAGCAGGAGATAGACCATCTATGCTGTCAACATCTGGTTTTTCCATTTGACCTAAAAATTGCCTTGCATATGATGATAAGGACTCGACATATCTTCTTTGACCCTCTGCATATATAGTGTCAAAAGCTAATGAAGACTTACCTGAGCCTGAAAGGCCTGTAAGAACTACTAGCTTATCTCTTGGAATTTCTATATCTATATTTTTTAAATTGTGCTCTCTTGCACCTTTTACTATAATATTTTTTGATGCCATTTTAACTTCCTTTTCTTATGCTTTAAATTCAGTTAGACTATTATTTATTTCTAATGATTTCTCTTCTATTTTGCTAATTTTAATTCTATTAATTTTGTCAAAGGCAGATATTAATAATTGTATTTTATTAGTTTCTCCTTGTAGTAATAAAAATACAGAGCCATCTTCTAAGTTTTCTCCGTAACCGAACAAACCAAGTTTATCAGCCCATATTTTAGCCGTTCTTCTAAAACCTACATTTTGAACTTTGCCGTAAAACCTAAACTCTTTACATACTATATCACTTTTAGGCACTTCATTAAATTCTATACGCTTTGCACTTAAATCTGCAAAATAACCATAAATTCCTCTTATTAGTTTTCTCATTTTACCCCTTTATATTTTAATAGAGTACTCGTCTTTTGAAGCGATAAATCCGCTTTTCTCGTAAAGTTTTTTACCCATATCAGACGAGTGTAAGCTAATTTTAGCATAGCCGTTATTTTTTAAATAGTCAATAGAAAATTTAAGCAAATCACTTGCTATTCCTTTTCTTCTATACTCAGGAACGGTGTATACATTCATCATTCTAGCCGTTTTTCCGTTCATTAAAGATGTAATAGGTGGAACTTCAAAAAGTGTGACTCCTATTGTAGAGACAATAAGCAATTCTTTTTCAGCCACAAACTCTATATGAGTTTTTCCTAAGTTTCTATGAAAAAAGTCTATAGTTCTAGCTTTCATCTCGCTTAAGTCCACGTCCTTGTCGTTCTCTTTTCTCATCTCAAGCCTTAAGTTAACAAGCTCGTCTATGTCACCAAATTCGGCTAGCCTATAAATCATAAAAAATCTCCTTTACCGCATTATATCATACTAAACCTGACAACTGTGTGTCAGGTTTAAATATATTACACATATTTTATTAAGCTTTTCTCCAAGTAGGGAAATAAAACAGAACAAGCATTGGGAACAGCTCTAACCTACCTGCAAGCATATTAAAGCTTAGTATTATTTTTCCAAAATCGCTAAAGGCTGAGAAATTTCCTGTAGGTCCAACGTCGCCAAGACCAGGGCCAATATTATTTATACAAGCAATAACTGCTGTTGAGGTGGTTTTTATATCAAATCCGTCCAAAGACAATAGCAATATTGAAGTGCCCATAACAAACATGTAAACTACAAAAAACAGGCTTACTCCATTTAAAACAGAAGGGGTAAGAGCTTTTGCATCCATTTTTACCGCTATAACAGAGCGTGGGTTGAGTGTGCGCTTAACCTCTTTAATAGCTTGTTTAAATAATATAATAACACGGCTTACCTTTATTCCTCCACCTGTTGAGCCAGCACTTGCTCCTACAAACATTAGTAGCACTAATATAGCTTGTGAGAACACTGGCCAACTATTAAAGTCGGCAGTTCCAAAACCTGTGGTAGTAATTATTGAAGAAACTTGGAAGAGAGAGTCTCTGAACGCTTCTTCAAAATCTCCATACAATGGGTATACATTGAAAAATATAAGTGTAACTGCTGCTAAAACGATAATCAAGTAACCTCTTAGCTCTTCGTTTTTATAACTTAAAGCAAATTTTCTTATAAGTAAATAATAAAATAAATTAAAGTTAATACCGAATAAAAGCATAAAAACACTGATTATATACTCTACAGCCGGGCTTTCATAACCTCCTATGCTGGTGTTTAACACAGAAAAACCGCCTGTTCCTGCGGTTGCAAATGCATTAACTGCACTGTCGAAAAGAGGTTGCCCTGCAATTAGTAAGCATATAATCTCTAACACTGTAAGCCCCAAGTAAATTGCATATAAAAGCCTTGCTGTAAACCTTGTTTTACTAACTAGTTTTCCTACTTTAGGCCCCGGAACTTCTGCTCGCATTAAGTGCATTTCTGTTCCTTGTGTGCTAGGTAAAACAGCAAGTACAAAAACAAGAACACCCATACCACCAATCCAGTGTGTAAAACTCCGCCAAAATAAAAGACTTTGAGGCAGTGCTTCTATATCGGTTAATATACTACTTCCCGTTGTGGTAAATCCTGATACCGTTTCAAAAAAAGCATCTACAACAGATGGAATTTCGCCACTTAAAACAAATGGCATACACCCAAAGGCAGACAGTAAAATCCAGCTAAGAGCTACTATTACATAGCCCTCTCTTGCATGCATTGATGATTTGGTTTTTACTAAAAACTGCATAGGTAAAGACAATAACAGTATTACAGATATTGGTATTAAATACACATTGAAAATATTTTCTTCGTAATACAAAGAAACAAACATAGGTAAAGATAATAGAACAGCAACAATAAACATTATTCTGCCTAAAGTCTTTACCACTACAGCGTAATTCATAAAGTTATACCTTTCTAGTTGTCTACAAAAATATCTTCAATATCTTTAATATGTCTGTTTGTAGTTACAACTATAACGTTGTCGTTATATTTTATTACATCATTTCCGTCAGGAATAACCGTAGCATTTGACCTAACTATACCTGCAATTATTGCGTCTCCTCTTATGTCTAAGTTTTTTAGAGGAATATTAAGCCATTTTGCTTTAGAGCTTACAAAAAATTCAAGAGCCTCTGCTCTTCCGTCTATAAGCTTTGTAAGTGTTTTAATGCTATTACCCTTAGCATTTTGTTTTGCCCTTATATATTGTAAAATTGTATTAGCTGTAGTCTCTTTTGTAGAAACTATACTGTCGGTACCAAAGCTCTTTGCTAGGTCAATAAGGGCAGTTCTATTTATTTTTGTCACTATTTTTTTCACGTTTTTAGTGCCTGCATACATAGAGATTATCATGTTTTCTTCATCAATACCAGTAAGAGAAATACAGGCATCAACAGTTTCAATGCCCTCTTCTAAAAGCAGTTCTTGCCTTGTTCCGTCACCATGTATAATAGAGGTTTTTGGCAGTCTTTCAGCCAAAACCATACATGTCTCTTCTTTGTTTTCAATAATCTTAACTTTCATTCCAATTTCTTCAAGGTGCTGTGCCAAATAAAATGCTACTCTACCTCCGCCAATTATCATAACGGTTTTTATTGGGTCTTTTAATATTCCCATAGCTTTAAAGAACTTGTTTAAATGTGAATGCGAAGCAGTTACATGTATTTTATCGCCCTCTTTTAAAACAACATCACCCTTAGGAATAATGACCTTGTCATTTCTCTTTATAGCACATACTAGCATTTTGACATTAAATACTTTAGAAAGTTGAGATAATGAAACATTAACCAGCTTTGAGCCAGCTTCGATTTTTAACTCTATTAAATCTACCCTATTTTTTGAAAAGCCCTCTATTTTAATTGCGGAAGGAAATCGAAGCGTTCTAGAAATTTCAAGGGCAGTTTGAAAATCAGGGTTAACTATCATACTAAGACCTAACTGAGTTCTCATAAATGGAATTTGCTTAGTGTAGCTAGGATTTCTAACCCTTGCAATGCAGTGTCTTGCGCCCATTTTTCTGGCGGTCATACAGCAAAGCAAATTAATCTCGTCAGAGCCTGTAGTGGCTATAACCAAATAAGCCTTTTCAACTTCAGCCTCTGTTAAAATAGAACAAATTGCACCATCTCCACAAACTGCTTGAATATCTGTTTCGTTAATCAATGCGTCTAAAACATGTTCTCTTGTATCTATAACTGTAACGTCGTGGTTCTCTTCACATAAATAGCTTGCTATAGTAGCTCCTACTTTACCTGCCCCCACAACTATAATATTCATAATAAACCATGCCCTTTCAAGTTTACAAATTTAACAAACCAAAAGATTTGCACTCATAGTGTTAGTATACAACAAAATACTACATATTTCAATACATTTTACATTAATATTACTGCCTAGCCTACATACCGCATTAGAAACGAGTTCGTATTATATAGGGCAGGGTAGAAAATAAGGTTAATCTTTAACTGTGTTTTGTACCTACACAACAAAACAGGTGCAAAGCTTGACATTACTTACAAATACTATATAATTATAGTCATACTGGTTTAAAATTGTTATTTTAAAGAGTTGAAAATTATTAGGAGTTGATACTATTGATAAGCAATTTAACAGAGGGTACACCGTATAAAATTATATTAAGATTTGCGTTTCCTATATTTTTAGGAAATTTACTCCAGCAGCTTTACAGCTTTACAGACATGGCGATTATAGGACAGTATATAGGGCTTGACGCACTTGCAGGAGTTGGCGGCGTATCTTCTTTTGATTTTTTGATTTTAGGCTTTGTTTTAGGCACAACCGCTGGATTTGGAATACCCATAGCACGCTCTTTTGGTGCAGGCGATATAGAAAAAATTAGAACCTACTTTGCAAATGCTTTACTTTTAACAATTTTCTGTTCGCTAATAATAACCACGGTTGTACTGGTATTTATAGACCCTATTCTATCTACCTTAAACCTACCAGCCAATGCATATCCATATTCTAAAACATACATAGTTACATACTGCTCAGGTTTAACCGGAATATTCATTTATAACCTTTTAGCCGCTGTTTTACGCTCTGTTGGCAACAGCAAAACACCACTTTATTTTCTTATTTATTCCTCTCTATTAAATATTATACTCGACTTAATTTTTGTGCTTATATTTAATTGGGAGGTTTTTGGTACAGCTATAGCAACGGTAATTTCTCAAAGCACGGCAGCCATTCTTTGCATTGTTTTAGTATACCGAAAATATGATATTTTAAGACTTAGAAAAACAGATTTAAAAATTGATTTAACAATAATTAAAGCGCTGTGTATAAGTGGCTTTCCTATGGGTTTACAATTTTCAATTACGGCCATAGGCACTATGATTTTACAATCTGCGGTTAACGCCTTAGGTACAGCCTACATAGCGGCTGTAGCAGCAGGCGGCAGAATTCATGCGGTTTTATTAAAAGGCTTTGAAGCCATAGGCATTGCACTGGCGTCGTACTCAGGGCAAAATATAGGTGCAAAAAAAATAGACCGCATAGGTCTTGGAATGAAACACAGCTTTTATATAGGTGCTATTTATTCTTTTATATGTTTTGTGTTTTTGCTTATAAGTGCAAGGTTTTTAGCTATGATTTTCATTGACAGCAGTGAAGTTTTAGCGCTAGACTCAGCCTATTTTTATTTAAATGTAAGTGGCGCATGTTATATTCTATTGCAAATTTTGCATATTTTTAGAAACACAGTTCAAGGCATAGGTTATGCCTCTGTTGCAATGTTTGCAGGTGTTTTTGAGCTTATAGCAAGGCTGTTGGTGGCAAGCTTGCTTGTGACTAACTTTGGTTTTGTAGGGGCAGCACTTGCAAACCCAATATCGTGGGTATTTGCCGATGTATTTTTGATTATAGCCTATATAAAGGTTATGAAAAAAATTAGGCTTAGAATGGCAGTTAACAATTAAAAATGCGACTGTCGTATTAAGTTGAATTAGCACAAAAAGTGTCCTCGACAACCCGATGCTTGCCTTTTTTCGGGACGTCGAGGACACCGTCCCCTACAATTATAGCTGTGTCAAAGCCGTTTTGCAGCAAAAACTTTTTTTGCCGAAGAAAGCCTTACTGCAAGGCTTTTCCTTTTAGCTCATAGTGGCTAATTATTTATTATTTAAAAAACTCACCATAACCTATGCTCTCAAGATATTCTTTTGACCTTTTAATACAGTCAAATGCATCTTCTCCATAAGTGGAATCTTGCTCAATAAAGAAAACCTCTGTATTAATAGAAAGCGCAGTTTTAATAATTTCTGGGAAAGGCAAACTGCCCTCTCCAACTACTGCATGACGAATGCAGTCATTTTGGCCTATTGGCTTGTCTGCATCATACATAGGGTCTGCTTTAATCTCTGCAGTAGTAGCAATTTTATAGTCTTTTAAATGTAGTAAACGAATTCGATTAGGGTACTTTTTAATGTACTCTATAGGGTTAACTCCGCCTCTTTGTAGCCAGTGAACATCAATCTCAAGCCCTAGCTTTGGTGCGTTGTCAGCTATAATATCTAAAAGATATTCGCCACCGTCTTTACTGAACTCTCTGTGGTGATTATGCGCATAAAGCTCTATTCCGTTTTCTTCTAGTCTAGGAATAACAGCATTGCACTTTTGGGCAAACTCAACACAGCTCTCACGAGTGCCGTCCATATCAATACCGCCAAGCCTTACATATTTACTGTTTGATTTTTTGCATAGAGCAATAAGTTTATCTACGTCATCTTGCAAGTTATATATTGTTGTGTTGTACGCTTTTGGAGTAAGAAAACAACCCCAAGCAGTAATTTCTATACCAAAATCTTTGCAAGCCCTTTCAATCTCGTTCAAATTTTCGTCTGTCATATCTACTTGTGACATCTCGACATAAGTGTAGCCAAGCTCATTTAGCTTTCTGAAAGTCTCGTAAATGCCAATTTCTTTCAATTTTCCTAATAGTGTTGATATTTGTATGCCTATTTTAATTTTGCTCATGTGTTTATCCTCTTTTCAATCAAAAATAAATATTAATTTAAGTGCAAAAAATATTAATAGCTACCCTCGGTGCTAAAGGTTACCTCGGTTGTATCTTTATGTTTTGAGGTAGCTCTTTTTTTGTTCAGTAGCTCTAAGAATAAGTCTTCATCAAAAGGCAAATCTACAGTTTTGCCAAGCCAAGAAGAAAGATGCATAGCGTTGCTTAATGTTAAACCATTTATTCCTTCTGTGCCGTCTGCAATAAGTGGCTCGCCACGTAAAATATTAGCAGCAAAGGCATTTAATACAGTTGTATGACCATGTGAGCTCTCTTTGTTAGGTAAAATTTCATCACTCATAACAGGTTTATTAAATCCGTGTTGTGATGTTTTTATAAATTCGCTTGTTTTTGTTTCAAGCCTGTTTAGTGTAATTTGTCCTTTTTCACAAACTAGCTTTCCTCCGTCCATAGTTATCTCTAATCTATTAGTGCCGGGGGTGTCTCCTGTTGTGGTTACAAACACACCTGTTGCTCCGTTTTCAAACTCCATAAATGCACTAACATCATCTTCTACTTCAATGTCATGCCATTTACCTTCATACATATTTGCTTGAACTTTAACTGGCATGCCGCAAATCCATTGTAATAGGTCTAAATTATGAGGGCATTGGTTTAATAAAACTCCACCACCTTCGCCATTCCAAGTTGCTCTCCAAGCACCACTATCATAATAAGATTGTGGTCTAAACCAAGTAGTAATAATCCAATTAACTCTTCTCACTTCGCCAAGTTCACCGCTTGAGACTATCTCTTTAAGTGCCTTGTACTCTCCGTGTGCACGTTGATTAAACATCATGGCAAAAGTTTTTCCGCTTTTTCTAGCCACTTCGTTCATTTCTTTTACTGCCTTTGTGTAAACGCCTGCAGGTTTTTCGCTAAGGGCATGAATACCATTTTCAAGTGCCTCAATGCAGTATGTTGGGTGGTCGTAATGAGGAGTAGCCACTACTACAGCCTCTACAAGTCCGCTTTTAATTAACTCAGAGCCACTTTCAAACACTTTTACATTAGGGAAGTTCTCTTTAAAAAAAGTTCTGCGTTTTTCAGATACATCTGCTACAGCAACAAGTTCAATCTCAGGACAAAGCCCTTTGTTTACAATGTTTTCACTGTGAGTGGTTCCCATATTGCCTACGCCAATAATGCCTAGTTTTACTTTACTCATATAATTGCTCCAACTCCTTTTTTTGTCGTTGCTAAGTTAAAATAATAAAAAATATTATTAGAAAGAAAGCGGTTTCTTATCATTATTTTATATTAACTTAACAAAAATGTTTGCTTTCAATACCATCATTGATTGTATCATAGTTGAAACTAAAAAACAAGTAAAAAACTTGTTTTAAGACTATTCACTGTGCTTGATATGAGAATATAAAAAAACAGAGTCAAAATTGACTCTGTTTAATGTTATATTAAGCGTAAAATTATTTAAGCTCAACCTCTGCGCCAGCTTCCTCAAGTTTAGCTTTGATAGCCTCAGCGTCATCTTTAGATGCAGCCTCTTTAACTGTTTTTGGAGCCTCGTCAGCAATAGCTTTAGCCTCTTTAAGACCTAGGCCTGTAATCTCTTTAACAACTTTGATAACTGCAATTTTGTTAGCACCAGGAGATTTTAGAATTACGTCGAACTCTGTTTGCTCTGCAGCAGCAGCTGCAGGTGCAGCGCCTGCCATCATAACAGGAGCAGCAGCAGAAACACCAAACTCCTCTTCGATTGCTTTAACTAACTCGTTTAGCTCTAGTACTGTAAGAGCTTTGATATCTTCAATAAATTTTGCTATATCAGCCATTATATAGTCCTCCTATAAATTTAAAATTATTTTTTGTTAGCATAAATATTATTAATTCATGCCTCTTTTGTGTGCGGCTTAAGCAGCTTCGCCGTCGCCGTCTTTCTCTGCTATCGCATTCAGTGCAATTGCAAGACCTCTTGGTCCAGATGTAAGAACTGAAAGTAGCATTTGTAGTAGGCCCTCTTTGCTTGGAAGTTTAGCTAGTGCCTCAACCTCTTGTGGAGCAATAACTTTATTATCCATGTAACCTGATTTAATTGTAAACTTACCCTCAGATTTCTCTGCAAACTCGTTAAGAATTTTAGCAGCTGAGATAGGGTCGTTAGCAACAGCCATAGCTGTAGTGCCCTCTAAAACAGAAGACATTCCCTCAAAATCTGTGTCGGCAATAGCCAATTTTAAAAGAGTATTTTTTACAACAAAGTAGTCAACGCCTGCCTCACGTAAATCTTTACGAAGTTTAGTGTCGTCTGCTGCTGTAATACCCTTGTAGTCTACAAGTACGCCTGCAGTGCTTGCAAGAATTTTCTCTTTAAGCTCTGACACAACTTTTTGTTTTGCTTCTAATACTGCTTGATTTGGCAAATTGTTTCACCTCGCTTTATATTGTTTGGCATATTTATATAAAATAAAATGCCTCTCCCGTTTAACCGAGAAAGGCATAAAGATACAATAATATCATAAATGCGTCCTCGGTAGGCGGAATAACCTTTAAACTGAATAAATTCAGCACCTACTGTCTTTGGAAACAGCTTGTACATTATATCAAACACTTTATAAAATGTCAAGTAAAACATTTTAGGGTTTGAAATTTATATATGGCTATCAATTAGCCAGCAAATTTGCTTGAGTTAACTCTAACACCAGGACCCATTGTTGCACTTAGTACACATGATTTAACATATTGTCCTTTTGCAGCAGCTGGTTTAGCTTTTACAATTGCGCCTAATAAAGCGTCGAAGTTCTCTTGTAACTTCTCTGTGCCAAAGCTAACTTTGCCGATTGGGCAGTGAATGATGTTTGTTTTGTCAAGACGGTACTCGATTTTACCTGCTTTTGCCTCTTGAATAGCTTTTGCTATGTCAGGAGATACAGTACCAGCTTTAGGGTTAGGCATTAAGCCTCTTGGTCCTAAAAGCTTACCAAGTCTACCTACTTGTCCCATCATGTCAGGAGTTGTGATAAGTACGTCGAAATCTAACCAGTTTTCACTTTGGATTTTTTGTACCATCTCTTCTGAACCTACAAACTCTGCACCAGCAGCTTTTGCAGCCTCAATTTTATCTGCTTTACAGATAGCCAAAACGCGAACAGATTTACCTGTACCGTTTGGTAATACTATAGCACCACGAACTTGTTGGTCCGCGTGACGACCGTCTACACCTAATTTTACATGAACTTCAACAGATTCATCAAATTTAGCGGTAGCTGTCTTTATACAAAGATCTAAAGCCTCATCTGTATCATACAGTTTAGCTCTGTCAACAAGTTTTGCACTGTCAACATATTTTTTACCGTGTTTCATTGATTTTTCCTCCTAGAGTGGTAAATATCGGAAGTTTTCCTCCCACCCGGGTTATTAAATTTGTGACTATATATTAGTCTACAACCTCAATACCCATGCTTCTTGCTGTTCCTGCGATCATGCTCATTGCACTCTCAATGCTAGACGCGTTTAAGTCAGGCATTTTTTGCTCAGCAATCTTCTGTACTTGTTCTTTTGTTATTTTAGCTACTTTTGTTTTGTTAGGTACACCTGAACCGCTCTCGATACCGCAAGCTTTCTTAATAAGAATAGCTGCTGGTGGAGTTTTAGTTACAAATGTAAATGAACGGTCTGCATAAACTGTAATAACTACAGGAATTATTAAGCCCATGTCATTTTTTGTGCGCTCGTTAAATTCTTTTGTGAACGCTGGGATATTAACACCATGTTGACCAAGAGCTGGTCCTACTGGTGGAGCCGGGGTAGCTTTACCGGCAGGTATCTGGAGCTTAATAAAGCCCGTAACCTTTTGAGCCATTTTTTTGCACCTCCAAAATTCGTGGTAGATGGCGGAATCACCTTATTTAAAGTGTTCCTCCCACCGGGGACAAAGCCCCGCATAAAAAGCGTTTTTAAATTACGCTTATTACCTAATTTAATTCACCGCTTCAACTTGATTAAACTCTAAGTCAACCGGTGTCTCACGTCCAAACATAGATACAATAACTTTAACTGTACCGTTAGGTATGTTAATTTCTGTTACTGTGCCTACAAAGCCATTAAGCGGCCCGTTGGTAACTTGAACTGAAGTTCCAACTTCGAAACTGACCTCTGTTGAGCGTCTCTCTACTCCAAGCCTTGCCACTTCCTCATCGGTAAGTGGAATAGGGTCTGTAGTTGTTCCGACAAAACCTGTGCAACCTCTGATATTTCTTACGGCATACCAAGATTCATCGGTAACTATCATTTTGATAATTACATAACCCGGAAAGACTTTTCGTTCGACTTCTTTAGTTTTTCCATCTTCTTTAATTTCGGTAACTATCTCAGTCGGGACAATAATTTCTTTGATATAATCTTGCATTTGGCGGTTTTCTACTACTTTTTCAAGGTTAGAGGCTACTTTGTTCTCATAACCTGAATAAGTGTGAATAACGTACCATTTTGCTTCATCAGACATATATTTACCTCCGATTCATTCATGTAACAAATGTTACCTGGCAACGTCCATAACTAGCCCTAGCAAATTCATAAATACTGTATCAAGGGCAAAAACAAATAGTGTAGCTATTAAAACCGTAATTAAAACTACACCCATGTTTTTAAAAACAGCCTTTGGTGTAGGCCATACGACTTTTTTAGTCTCTCCCTTTAAGTCCTTAAAGAATTTAGTTACTCTCTTTAAAATAGAGGAAAACGCATTGACCTTTTTCTTCTCAGGCTTAGCTTTGGCCTTTTTATTATCAACCTTAGTCTCTGCCTTTTTACCTTGCTCTTTTGCGTTAGCCATCAGTCATTCCTCCGACCTTACCTGGTCTCTCTGTGAGATGTATGTTTTCTGCAGAATTTGCAATACTTATTCATCTCAAGTCTGTCAGGGTTATTTTTTTTGTTTTTCATCGTGTTGTAGTTGCGTTGTTTGCACTCTGTGCAAGCTATAGTTATTTTTACTCTCATAACGGCACCTCCCGCTTTACGGAAATTTATTTTTTGCGGATTGTTTAACAAAAAACTGCTGAAAACAGGCAATTTTAAATTAAAGGTCAACCCTTAGCCTCCCTCAAAAACAAGCACAAAAAAAGAACCTCTGCTTTTGAGGTAGTAATACTATATCACATACCAAAAATAAAGTCAAGATAAAGTTGCAGAAATTCTAATTTATTGTACAAATCATTATTGTATAATCTTCACTAAGGTGGAGATGTTTGAAATATTGTTTGATGTCTTACGCTATCATTTCGCTGGTGAGTTTTCACAGTAGCAAAGCGAATGTGAAATTTCAGTCCTTGACTGAAAAGCACAAAACTTCGAGGTATGAAAACTCGTTTTCATGCAGTGGCTTAAAAATTAAAAGATAAGTCAGAAGATTTGTGAGTTTTCACAGTAGCAAAGCGAATGTGAAATTTCAGTCCTTGACTGAAAAGC
>CAYJEZ010000001.1:18166-60581 GCA_964369215.1 uncultured Eubacteriales bacterium | reverse complement strand
ACAAAACTTCGAGGTATGAAAACTCGTTTTCATGCTAGTGACGCGGATTAGCCCTTACGTGTATTACTGCGTTAACAATTGCATTCATTATGTCTTTAGTAGGTATCTCTTCTTCTATTTTAAGTGCTCTTTTTGGGTCTGCAACAACATATTTAGGGGTAAGAGAATTAAGTGCGTATGCTGCTACATCGCACTTGCATCTGTTGCAACTGCAAGTGTTAAAACGCTTTATTGCTGAATCTAAATATTTAAGTACCAAGCTCTCCATAATATTTACAGTTGCGTAGTTATCAGCACCAGCAGTTGCTGAACGCCCAAATAAGCGACTTCTTAAGCTTGATAAGGGGTCGGTGTCGTCTATAGGTACCATTTCAGGAATATCAGGTTTTTCTCCGTCGTATGAAGAAGAAAAAGGATTGTTATTAAGTGCCGGAAGAAGTTTACTGAAAAGTAAATCTTTTTGACTTTCGTTGTTTTGGCTCATTATAATATCTCCTTTTCAAGTAATTCATCTACCAAGTTAATATAGTCTCCTATGGCTCTGTTTTTTGGATTAGTTTTTACAACATCTACTTGTCTTATTGTGGTTGCATCGCTAATTAAGTTGCTGTGTCTTACTTTGTTTTCTAATATAGGTATGTTAAGTTGAACAGTAAGTTGCTCTAATACGTCTGAAACAGATTTACTTAAGCGTTCTCTTAGATAATATCTTACTAATATTATTCCACCGAATGAAAGAGTAGGGTTAAACGCCTGTTTAATTCTTGATACTGTTTCGTGCACTTTAATTGTTCCCATAAGGCTGTAACCGTCTGGCAGGCAAGGTATTAAAACAACGTTTGATGCAACCAGCGCATTAACTGAAAGAAGTCCAAGCTCAGGAGGGCTATCTATTAATATATAGTCGTATGAGTTTAATAGTGGAGCTATACAGTTTTTCAACAGTTGTTCATTGCCAACACTTGTAAATTCGCTCTCAACACTTTTTAATATATCGTTTGCAGGTATTAAATCTGTAAGGCCTGTGTTTTGTATTGCGTATTTTACTTTTGTTTTTTTCTTTATAACATCATATATTGTAGGCTTGTCTCTGTTGTCAGCGCCAAAACTAAAACTGAGGTGAGCTTGTGGGTCAAAATCCACACAAAGTACTTTGTAGCCTCTGTTTTTAAGACAACAAGCCATGATATTTGTAGAAGTAGTCTTTCCTACTCCGCCCTTTTCATTAATTAGCGAAATCACTTTTCCCATATATACCACTCGTCCTTTCTAACTATTACAGGGGTAAAACAAAAATAATAAGCATACAACCCCATAACAATCTATTTATTCTACAATAAATTCAAAACTAAACAGTTTTTGTGAAAAAATATAAAAAATAAAAAATATTTAAATTGGCTATTGCAAACATATGAGTAATGTTGTAATCTTATAATATAATGTATGAGTTGCGAAAAGTTTTTTGAAAACTTATTATTAATAAGCATATAATGTAATAATATAATATATTGGTCTGTTCTTTTATATAATAAAAAGTTTTGTATCCAAACGTGGGGGAGTAATAACATGAATTTAAGTAAATTTAAAAATGGAATTTGTGAAGTTAAATCAATGGAGAATGATATTTTGATTGTGGGCAAGGTTAAGGCCATACATGATGGAGTTCTTCCTTCGGTCGATATTAAAGTAAATGCAAAAGAGAGCCTGATAAATCAACCAATTGGCATACCTGTTAAATTGTCGATTAAAAGCGGAAAAAACAGCACAATTGTAGGAGGTTTTTTGGCTCTAATAAGTGAAGAAATGTGCAAAATAAATAAAATAGGTGATACTGTAAGCGTAGAGAGACGAGAGTTTTTTAGAATTCGTTCACATGCAACAGGTAGCATTACAAGGTTTGACAAAGAGGCAAACGACGACAAAAGCTTTCAGGCAAAGCTTGTAGACATTAGCTTATCGGGCATAAGATTTGCAACCGATGCCTTTTTTGCAATAGATGATACAATAGAAATAACAGGGCTGTCACTTGTTCGTAGTGAAGTTCCGTTTAACTTTAGCTGTAAGGTTAAGTACAGAGACGATATAATGAGAAGAGAAGTTTTAGAGGGGTATTCATACAGATGCACTCTTGAAGGAGTAAGCACAATAACCTCTGATAGATTGGCAAAAGCGATTTTTGAGATGCAAAGAGACCAAATTAAAAGGCAAAAAGCAAGATAAAATAAAAAGCAGTTATTAAAACAGTCACCTAGGGCGTTTATGCGCTTTAAGGTGGCTGTTTTTCAATTAATTCACTTTTCAATTGTTTCATATTTTTCTTTTAATGTATGATTAGTAGTATAAAAATAACAGAAATTAGTAATAAACACAAATTGCGAGTTTTTATCATCAAAAAGTACAGCGAATTAACATAAAATTTAAAAAAGCTACTTTACATAAAGCCTAATAAGTGATAGAATAGTATAGGTAAAAATGTTTTAATAAATCTTTACGTATTATAATAAGGGGGAATAATTTCCAATGGCAAGAAAAATGAAAACCATGGATGGTAACACCGCTGCCGCTCACGTGTCTTATGCGTTTACGGACGTTGCTGCTATCTATCCTATCACACCATCTTCAAACATGGCTGATGAGACAGACAAATATGCTGCCGCAGGTAGAAAAAACCTATTCGGTAGAGAAGTAAGAGTTACAGAGATGCAATCTGAGGCAGGCGCTGCAGGTGCAGTTCACGGCTCTTTAACTGCAGGTGCTTTAACAACTACTTACACAGCATCTCAAGGTCTACTTTTAATGATTCCTAACATGTACAAAATGGCTGGTGAGCTTTTACCTTCAGTTATTCATGTTTCTGCAAGAACAGTTGCAACTCATGCTCTTAACATCTTCGGCGACCACTCAGACGTATACTCATGCCGTCAAACAGGTTATGGTATGCTATGTGCGAACAGCCCACAAGAGGTTATGGACTTAGGTGCGGTTGCTCACCTTAGTGCAATTAAAGGAAGAGTTCCTTTCCTACATTTCTTCGACGGTTTCCGTACTTCTCATGAGGTTCAAAAAATTGAGACTTGGGAATATGAAGATTTAAACGAGATGCTAGACTGGGATGCAGTTGATGCATTTAGAAGAAGAGCATTAAACCCAGAGCACCCAGTGCTTAGAGGACAAGCTCAAAACGGAGATATTTTCTTCCAAGCACGTGAGGCATGTAATAAATATTACGATGC
Organism: uncultured Eubacteriales bacterium; assembly: GCA_964369215.1. GTDB lineage: Bacteria > Bacillota > Clostridia > Oscillospirales > Acutalibacteraceae > SIG603. The sequence goes on along the minus strand of CAYJEZ010000001.1, from coordinate 57,348 downwards.
AGTGCCAGAAGTTATTGTTGACTACATGAATGAAGTTAATGCTAAAATTGGTACAGACTACAAACCATTTAACTACTATGGCGCACCAGATGCTGAGAAAGTTATCATCGCTATGGGTTCTGTTTGCGAGACTATCGAAGAAGTTATCGATTACATGCTAGCAGCAGGCGAAAAAGTTGGTCTTGTAAAAGTTAGACTTTATAGACCTTTCGTAGCTAAATACCTTTTAGACGTAATGCCTTCTACAGTTAAATATATTACTGTACTAGACAGAACAAAAGAGCCGGGTTCTATCGGCGAGCCTTTATTCTTAGATACATTAGCTGCTGTAAACGGTACAGAGTTCGGCGCATGCCCAATTCTTTCAGGTCGTTACGGTTTAGGTTCTAAAGATACTGCTCCTACATCTATTTTCGCTATTTACGACAATATGGGTAGCGCAGACAGCAAGAAAAAATTCACAGTTGGTATCGAAGACGACGTTACAAATCTTTCTCTACCTAGAGTTAAAGACGACGACACAGCTCCTAAAGGAACAACTTCATGTAAGTTCTGGGGTCTTGGCGCAGACGGTACAGTTGGTGCTAACAAAAACTCAATCAAAATCATCGGTGACCATACAGACATGTATGCTCAAGGTTATTTTGATTACGACTCTAAAAAATCAGGCGGTCTTACAATTTCTCACTTGAGATTTGGTACTGCTCCTATTAAATCAACTTACTACATCAGCAAAGCTGACTTCGTAGCTTGTCATAACCCTGCTTACCTTGGCAAATATGACATGGTTGAGGACCTTAAAAAAGGTGGTAAGTTCCTACTTAACTGCGACTGGGATGCTGCAGAGCTAGAAGAGAGACTACCAGGCCAAGTTAAAAGATTTATTGCTAACAACGACATCGAGTTCTACACAGTTGACGCTTACAAAATTGGTAAAGAGCTAGGCCTTGGAACTAGAATTAACACAATTTTACAATCAGCTTTCTTTACAATTGCTGCAGTTATTCCTGTTGAAGATGCAATTAAATATATGAAAGACGCTGCTACTAAGTCATATAGCAAAAAAGGCGACGCAATTGTTAAAATGAACCACGACGCTATTGACAAAGGTCAAAACGCTTTCCATAAAGTTGAAGTTCCTGAGTCTTGGAAAACAGCTGGCGGAGATTCTTCACTTCCAGTTGCTACTGGCGACAGAGCTGACCTAGTAGACTACGTAAACAATGTTGTTATTCCTGTAAACTCATTCAAAGGTAAAGACCTTCCTGTTTCTACTTTCTCAGCTTATGCTAATGGTGAATCACCACAAGGTACAGCAGCTTATGAGAAACGTGGTATAGCAGTTGACGTTCCATGCTGGGACAGTGCAAAATGTATTCAATGTAACCAATGTGCTTATGTTTGCCCACACGCTGTTATTAGACCATTCCCAATGACAGAGGCTGAGCTTGCAGCTGCTCCTAGCGCTGTAAAATCAAAAGCAATGACAGGTTTAGCAGGCATGAACTATGTAATGGGTGTATCTACTTTAGACTGTACAGGTTGTGGCCTTTGTGCACAAGTTTGCCCAGCTAAAGAAAAAGCACTTGTAATGCAACCAATCGACTCTCAAAGAGAGCAATCAGATGTATTTGCTTACGCTATTACATTAGATGAGAAACCAGAAGTTTTAGCTAAATTTAAAGAGACTACTGTTAAAGGTAGCCAATTTAAACAACCTCTTCTTGAGTTCTCTGGCGCTTGCGGCGGTTGTGGTGAGACTCCATATGCTAAACTAGCAACACAACTTTTTGGCGACAAAATGTTTATTGCTAATGCAACAGGTTGTTCTTCAATCTGGGGTGGTTCTGCTCCTGCAACACCTTACACAGTTAACAAAAGAGGCTACGGTCCTGCATGGCAAAACTCACTATTCGAGGATAATGCAGAGTTCGGTTTAGGTATGCAACTAGCTCAAAATGCTGTAAGAGGCAGACTAGAGGATTACCTACTAGCTATTATAGAGAAAACACAAACAGCTGAGCTTAAAGAGGCTTGCGAGACTTACCTTGCAACTAAAGCTCAAACAAGAGCAAACGGCCCTGCTACAGACGCACTTATTGCTGAGCTTGAGAAAGCAAGCAAATTCGATTGCGAAGTTGGCAAACTAGCTGCTAAAACTCTTGCAGACAAAGACTTCCTAGCTAAAAAATCTGTATGGATTGTAGGTGGCGACGGATGGGCATATGACATCGGTTTCGGTGGACTTGACCACGCTATCGCTTCAGGCGAGGATATCAACATTCTAGTATTCGACACAGAGGTTTACTCTAACACAGGTGGACAAGCTTCTAAAGCTACTCCTGCTGGTTCTGTTGCTCAATTCGCAGCTTCAGGTAAAGGTACTAAGAAAAAAGACCTAGCTTCAATAGCTATGAGCTACGGCTACGTATACGTTGCTCAAATTGCTATGGGTGCTGACATGAACCAGTGTATCAAAGCTTTTGAAGAGGCTGAGAGCTACAACGGTCCATCAATCATCATAGCTTACGCTCCTTGTATCAACCACGGAATTAAAGGTGGTATGTCAGCTTCTATTGCTGAGGAGAAAAAAGCTGTTCTTGCTGGTTACTGGCATAACTTCCGCTTTGACCCAAGACGTGCAGATGCAGAGCAAAATCCATTCGTTCTTGACAGCAAAGCGCCATCAGCTTCTTACCGTGACTTTATCATGGGTGAGGTTCGTTACAACAGCTTACTTCGTGCTTTCCCAGAGAGAGCAGAAATGCTATTTACTCAAGCAGAGCAAGACGCTGCTGAGAAATATGCTAAGCTAAAGAAAATGGCTGAGTAATAAGAAATTATTATATAAAAGTTTATAAAATTAGGGAACTGTCAAACGACAGTTCCCTTTTTTGTGGCAATGTATATAGCTAGTCAAACATTGGTATGACTTTTAGCTTTTACAAGTATCTCTTTGATGATTTTTGATTTGGTTTGACTATATATTTTCCTTATACTCCATAATATCTTCAACATTACATTCAAGAGCATGACAGAGCTTATTGAGAGTTTTAGTCTCAATATTCTCATTAGCTTTTAAGCGTCTTACAGTTTTGCTGTCTATTCCACATTTTTCTCTTAATTTGTAAGTTGAAACACCTTTTTCCTTCATAGTTTTCCACAATTTATCATAAACTATCATATTATCTCCCCTTTATGTTCTTGTGGCAATATTAAGTTAAAGTATGAAGTTTTCAACGTTCATATATATTACGATTGAATTCATATCTTACTTAATAAAGCTGCACTTGGCATTATATATTATGGGGGTTATAATATAAATTATTAAGGGGATATAGACCCCATATAAAAGGAGTTACTATGTGTTTATACAAAGAAATTTTGATAAAAATACTTGAAAAAGAGGACATAACAGTAAAGTTTGAGAACTTTATTGTTAACCCTAAAGAAATGATGGAGATTATATCGTATCAAGCTTTGAAGAGGATAAAGGATATTCTTGAGGACGAGAGGTTAGGAGATAGTGAGTGTTTTGCTAAAATTGAGAGATTGTCTGTGTGTTTGAGAAACTAGGTAGTGATTGCGGTGAGAGACATAATTATTAACTATAAAACTGCTATTTTTACCAAGTATAAATATTTATTGATTTATTCATAAGCTTAATATATAATAATAAATATTACTATATTAATAGAAAGTGTGATTATATGCCTAAAATAACCAATGATTGGCTAAGCATAATAGGTGAGGAGTTTGATAAGCCTTATTATAAAACTCTTAGGGCTTTTTTAGCGAATGAGTATAAAACAAATACTGTTTACCCTGTGGCAGAAGATATTTTCAACGCTTTTCACCACACACCATACAGTAAGGTTAAAGTGCTTATTTTAGGACAAGACCCATACCATAATGTAAACCAAGCACATGGTTTGTGTTTTTCTGTAAAACCTCAGCAAACTCAACTTCCCCCGTCGCTTTTAAATATATATAAAGAGCTTCAGTCTGATATTGGGGTAAGCATACCTAAAAATGGCTATTTAAAGCCTTGGGCAGAGCAAGGAGTAATGCTTTTAAATACGGTATTGAGCGTGCGTGAGCATCAGGCGAACTCTCATCAGGGTAAAGGGTGGGAGACATTTACAGACAGCGTAATTCAGGCGGTTAATAAAATTGATAGACCTGTTGTATATTTGTTGTGGGGTAAACCCGCACAAAGTAAAGAAAGAATGCTTACAAATAAAAAACACTTAGTCTTAAAAGCGCCACACCCAAGCCCGTTGTCGGCACATAGAGGTTTTTTTGGGTGTAAACATTTTAGCAAGTGTAACGAGTTTTTGTTAAATAATGGAGAAGAACCCATAAATTGGGAGATTAAATAAATATTGAAAGGGCTGAATAATCAATGGAAATGTTTGAGAAGACGATAAATTCAGAAATAAAATTTGAGGGAAGAATAGTAAAGGTTATTATTGATGATATAGAGCTACCAGATGGCTCTAAAAGCAAAAGAGAGGTTGTTTTGCATGGTGGTGGCGTATGTGTGCTAGTGCTTGACGACGAGAATAATGTGTATTTAGTAAAACAATTTAGATACCCTTACAAAGAGATTATTCTAGAGATACCAGCTGGCAAACTAGAAAAGGGTGAAGACCCATTTGAGGCAATGAAAAGAGAACAGAGAGAAGAGACAGGCACAACAGGTAAAAATTATGTATACCTAGGTGAGTTGTATCCTACAACTGGTTACTGTGCAGAAGTAATTAGAATTTGGGCTTGCAGAGTAGATCAATTTTGCGATACAGACCTTGATGAAGGTGAGTTTGTAGAGGTAGAGAAAATTAGCTTAGACAAAGCTTTAGACATGGTTATGAAAAACGAAATAAAAGATGCAAAAACACAGGTGGCGCTACTTAAAACTGCGGTTTTACTTAAAACTGGTGAGCTTTAAAATGTATATCATTATATGTAAATATCAATGAAAAAGCTAATGGAGACAGCAAGCTTAGTTGTAACAATTATGGCTTTGGTTTCAATTTTATTAAATATTTTTTATCCTTTAGATATTATCAAGACCTTAGCCATGACATTCTCTACTACAGCGTACCATTTAGTTATTAGGCTATTAGTAGGGCATGTAATTCATTCAAAGTATAAAAACAAAATTAATTATAAGTCAAAATGGTTTAAAGAGCTAAGCTTTGAGAAAAAACTTTACAAAGCTTTAAAAGTTAAGCGCTTAAAAGTTAATGTACCTACTTATGATTTAACAGCATTTGATTATAAAAACAGAACAAAAGAAGAAATTATAATGGCTATGTGCCAATCAGAAATAGTTCACGAAATAATAGCTTTAGTGTCATTTATCCCGCTGCTTTTCTCGTTTTTAGTCGGCTCTTTTTGGACGTTTTTTATAACCTCAATAATGGCAGCTTTTTGCGACATGCAATTTGCTATTATCCAGAGGTATAACAGACCAAGGGTTTTGAGATATATTAATAGAAAAAGCAATCACTAAGTAGTTGACAAAAGATAAAATAAAGTGTAAAATACTATGTGTCAAGACATATGGATTTACAATTGTAAATTTGCTGGTATTGAACAATTTATGCTTTTGTTAAGTTAATATGAAAAAATTCATTATATTTCTTTTTTCTCTCCGTAAATACTTTGGTACTAAGGTATGTCAAAATAATTTGTTTGACTTTAAAGGAAGAGAAAAAAGGCTTATTTACTAATGTAAATAATTTTTCACTTTAACTTAACAGTCAACAACTTATTTTGTGGAGGTTTTTTATGTTAGGTGTAGCTTTATTATTTGTAGGAATAACTTTAATTTCAAACGGTTATTTAATTCTAAAAAAGGCAGACGTGAAAAGTATTGCGTTTATGAATATCATAACAGCAATAGTATTGATTGTGGGCAATTTTATAGGGCTTGCTAGGGCACAAACTATGGCAGACTACTCTAACGCTGGTGGTGGCTTTTTGTTTGGCTTTACATATGCCTTTATAGCATGCAATTTACTTTTTAATTTAGACCCTAAAGCCAGTGGAATTTACTCTGGAATGGTCGCGGTTTTTGCAATTGTTATGGGTGTTGTAAGCATTGACTCAGGCGCATATAACTATGCTTATTTGTGGTTTATGTGGGCTGTACTTTGGGCTTCAACCTTTGTAGAGAATATACTAAATAAGCCTTTAGGTAAATTTGTTCCATATCTATGTATAATAGAAGGCATTTTTGCTGCATTTATTCCGTCGCTTATGATGTTTTTAAGTTTAGGCGGATTTTAAGGAAAAGTATACATATACTACTTATGTCGAAAGGAAGTTAATATGATGAATTTTACAAGAGAAAACAACAAAATTTATGCAAAAGATAGTTTTGGAAAGATAGTATGCGAAATAGACTTTCCAAGCGAAAATGAAGGTGAAGTTACCATAACTCACACTTTTGTAGATGAAAGCCTTAGAGGCAAAGGTGTGGCAAAATTGCTTGTAGACGAAGTGGTAAAGGTAGCAAAGGAAGAGCAACTTAAAATAGTACCCAAATGCTCGTACGCAGTTAAGTACTTCGAGAAGTATAAAGAAAACAGTCACTTATTATAATGTAATAACATTGTCTGCTTTAATTGATATAAGCATATGAAAAGAGAGGGGAGGTAACAATTACCTCCCCTCTTTAATGTAATTTTAACTTTAATAGTAAATTAACCTGAACTACTAACGTCTCTAAAACAAAAACTGCATAAAATATAATTTAACCTTTTACAGAGCCTATCATCATACCTGATACAAAGTAACGTTGTACAAACGGATAGACAATTAAAATAGGTACTGTTGCAACTATAATTGTACAGTATTTTACAAGCATTCTGTATCTTTCTTGTCCTGCTTGTGCTACAGAGCCCATCATAGAATCCGTATTATTATCAAGCAAAATCTCACGCAAAACAAGTTGTAAAGGCCATAACTCTTTTTCTTTTAAGAACAAAGAAGAGTTAAACCATTCATTCCAGTATCTTACGGCGTAAAACAGAGCAATAACAGCTATAGTAGCGTTAGTAACAGGAACAGCAATTTGCCATACAATTCTCCAGTCAGACGCACCGTCTATTTTCGCAGACTCAATAAGGTGAGGTGAAACTGCGGCAAAACCTGTCCTTAATACTATAAGGTTCCAAGTAGCTACAAGAGTAGGAAGAATAATTGCCCAACGAGAGTTCATCATTCCAAAGCTCTCAACTTGAACATAAAAAGGAATTAGTCCGCCTTGAAAATACATTGTAAAAATAATCATCTTCATTACAAGTTTATTCCAATAAAGACCTGGCCTTGATAATACATATGCACCTAAAATGGTGAACACCATACCAAGAACTGTACCGGCAACCACATAAAAAGTAGTATTGAAAATACCTGAGATTATGTTAGGGTTATCAAAAACCAAACCGTAGCCCATAAAACTAATAGAACCTTTAGGCCATAGGTAAAAGCCTCTTTCACCGAATACAATATCAGGGTCGCTTATAGAAACCATGAAAACATGCCATAGGGGGTAAAATGTAACAATACCTATTAAAGTCATTAAAAAATAGTTAAAAACAGCAAATATTTTTTCTCCGCGAGTTCTAATATTCATACAATTTCCCCTCCCTTACCATAAGCTTGTCTCGGCAAATTTAGCACTTAATTTGTTAGCTGATACTACCAGCGTAACATTAATTAAAGAGTTAAATAAACCAACTGCGGCAGCAAAGTCAAACGAGCCTTCTTCAAGACCTATTCTGTAAACATAGCTCGATATAACGTCTGCAGTCTCATATGTAAGACCGTTGTAAAGTAATATAATTTTTTCAAAACCAAGGCTCATCATACTACCTATTCTTAATATTAAAAGAATGGCTATTGTAGGCATAATTCCGGGTATGCTAATATGTAAGATTTGCTTAAATCTGCTGGCACCATCAATTTTTGCAGCCTCGTTAAGCTCAGGGTTAATTCCGGCTAAGGCAGACAAGAATATAATTGAGTCCCAACCCAGTTTTTGCCATAAGTCTGATAGAACATAAATGGTTCTAAAATATCTTTCGTCAGCTAATAGGTTTACAGGGTCTAATCCAAGCATTACTTGAATTTCGCCAAATATACCTGAAATTGCACAGAACTCAACAAGCATACCACACATAACTACCAAAGAAATAAAATAAGGTATGTAAGAAATAGTTTGAACTGTACGTTTGAATAAAACGTTCCTTACCTCGTTAATCATAATCGCAAAGATTATAGGCATAGGAAAACCTACTAGTAGGTTGTAAAAGTTAATTAAAAATGTGTTTCTAATAACACGCCATGCGTATGGTCCTGTAAAAAAGTCTATAAAATGTTCAAATCCAACCCAGTCAGAGCCTGTAATGCCCTTACGTGGTGAGAAGTCTTTAAATGCAATTTGAACACCGTACATAGGTCCGTAAGCCCATACTAAGTAATAAATTATTACTGGTATCAACATCAAGTAAAGAGGATAATGTTTTTTCCAGTCTCTTTTTACCATTTCTCCCCAAGAAGTCTTTTTTGCAATTCGGTTAGAAGAAGCAGTGCTTGCATTGGCCATAGGTTTCACTCCCCTGTTCTATTTTTTTGCTGATAAAATTCAGCTATGTGAAATCTAGTCATTTAATAGTTAAACCACTTAGTGGATTAACTATATTATCGGTGGAGCTTACTCCACCGATAATAAGTAATTATTTAATGTGTTTATCTAGCATTGTATCTGTCTAAAGCTGCTTGTTTTATAGCAACAGCATCTTCAATACCCATAGCCATAATGTCACTTACATAAGCATCAAACTCAGAAAGTGGTCTTTGACCTGTGATAAATGCAAGAGTTGCCTCTTCAATATATGTCTCAACGTCAACCATAATGTCTGCTAACTCGTCAGCCTCGTCAGGAGTATGAGCTATAGAGTCAGGCATAACCCAATCTACTTCATGAGTAGACCATAGGTCTATACAATCCCAAACTTCTTGCTCCATCTCATAAGAAGTTGAGTCACGTAAATATCCGCCAACATGTAGTTTAAATGCAGGGTATGTTGTCCAGAAGTCTGCATCTGGATTAGTCTCTAGGTCTTCGTAAATCCAGTTAACTGTTCCTTCGTCATTCCACTCGTAGCTAACACCTTCAACGCCGTAAGACAATAAGTCTCCACCGTCTTGGCTATGCCAGTAATCTTTCCATTTAACTACATCTTCTGCTATGCCGTCTACCTCAATTTGTGTTGTTAGGTAGTCGTCGCCGCCTCTTACTATGCCGTTAGTTTGTGCAAGGTGAACAGGGTCTCCCTCGTTAACAACAGGGTTTGTTACTGGGATTAATTTAAAGTCTTCATCATAGCCTGCACCTGTGATTTTTGCTTGACCTATTGAACCATATGCTAGAGTAAATGCTTGGTAAGAACCATTAGCTACTTTAGCATCATAGTCTGTATTTGTAATTGTTGTAAAGTCAGGGTCTAGTATTCCGTCATTGTACCAAGTATTCATAAGAGTTAGGTAGTCTAAATATCCATCTTCTATAGAGCCATATTTAACTTCACCATCAACATTTATGAAGTCTAGGTAAGAAGCACCATAAGCGCCTGCAAATACATAGTCCGTACCTGTACGTCCTGGTGTAAAGCCTAGAACATAACCGCCACCGTTAGCATCTTGCATTGCTCTTAGCATCTCGTCCCAATCTTCAATTGTAACTGGTGCGTCAAGACCTAAATCGTTAAGTGTATCTTCACGTACCCAAGCACCTTGCCATGGATGTGAAGGAACTATATCTATATGTGGTGTACCAAGAATTCTACCTTCATCGTCAACTATGTCTTTGTAGAATTGCTCATCACTATTCATTATGTATTCAAGGTTTGGCATTAAACCGTCGTCATAATAAGGAGTTTGGTCTAAATAAACACCCTCACTAACTGCCTGAGCAGGACCACCTGGATATGCAGGAGGTTGCATGTAAAGGTGAGGAAGTGTGTTAGAGTTAACGGATAGGTTATAACTGTTTTGCTCAGAACCTACAGGAGGATGCTCCCAAACTATTGAAACACCAGTTCTCTCTTCCATCTCTTGAAAAGCTAAGTTGTCTGCCATAGATTGAATAACTGTTGAGCTGAACTGCATCCATACATTAATCTCTAAAGGCTCGTCAACAACTGGTAAAACTGTTGCGTTGATACCGTTTAGGTACTCATCGTTTCTTGAGTCATATGCTACTGGAGTTAAATTGTAAGGACGTCCATTGTTGGTATCTGCACCCTCTTCAATTCCTGCAGAAGTTGGAACAGAATCATCGCCCTCACCGGCACCGTCATCTGTGTCTGTTGAAGTAGAAGTGTCAGTACCTGTGTCAGTGTCGCCACCGTCGTCTGCAGGTGCACCGCATGCTGTAAGCATAACAAGTGACGCGGCAATCATGGCGAGCATTCTCTTTTTCCATGTAATGTTTTTCATTTTAGTCATCTCCGTTTCTTATTTTTTGAATAAAAAATCTTATAAATATGCAGCTATATATGAAATGCAATAAAATAATAAACAGTCATTTAATATATTGTTCATAGCTGATATATGCATTATACCCACAAACGACAATCAAGTCAACAGTTTTTTGGCTTTTTTGTATACAAGCGATATAAGTTACAAATTTGTAACCTGTATTACGTTTAATATAAAAAATATAATTATACAAAAAAATCCCTACAAATAACGTTTTTTTTATTAAATGTTTTATTAAAAAATATAATATGAAATGAAATAGATAATTTTATTTTTACAATATTGTAAACAATTATCTTAATAAATATTCGAGTTATGTGTATTATTACTATAATTTTTGCAAATTAAAATTTATTTTAGAAACTAAACTATAAAAATAAAAAAATAGCCACTCTTTAAGAGTAGCTATAATCATTTTTAACAACAATATGCTTTAGTAGAATATTATAGTTTTTTTAAAGGAACGCCGTTTGCGTCAGTATCAATAATACCAAAAGCATACATTACACTATCTACAAGTCCCCAAACGAGTGCTAAGCCACAAGTAGCAAGAGTAAACACAATTTGAAAATAGGCTTTTGTAGTAAAACCTAAGTAAAAATTGTGTGCACCAAATGCCCCTAAGAAAAAGCCAAGTAGCAAAGTGGTTAAATAATTTTTTTGCTTATACCCTTTGTAAGGGTCTTGTGCATCAGTGTTAGTGTAAAAATTACTATATTCACTATATGTATTAAATTCTGGTTGAAAATTTTGAGAGTTAACAGGGGGCTGAGGGGTGGTTTCTTCATTTAAGTTCATATTGTTCATTGCAGTAATCATTCCTTCCTACTACGATACATTTATTTTAAAAGATAAATTAAAATAGATTACCAGTAGTTTGATTTTTTTGTTATATAAATTTTACACCTTTTGCATACCTTAAGTCAAGAAATAAAAGTAAACAATAAGTTAATATTAATATGAAATTTGGGGAAAATATATATACACATAAATTAAGAAAAATTTTAAAGGAGTGATTATTCTTATGAAAGCTAATGCAGAACTATTGAATTTTATTTATCAAAACTCACAAATGGGGGTAGATTCAGTAGAACAACTTATTACAATAACCGAAGACGAAGATTTCAAAAAGGACTTAGAGTATTATTTGTTAAAGTACAAGCACATTAACAACAAAGCGACAAAACTTTTACACGAGAACGGGTATGAAGAAAAAGAGATAAGTGAGCTGACTAAAATTTCTGCTTACCTAATGATTAATATTCAAACACTTGCTAACAAAAGTACGTCTCATATAGCAGAAATGTTAATAAAAGGTAGCAATATGGGTATAATACAAGCTATAAAAAAGTTAAAAGAGTACGACGATTGTGAAAAAGATATAAGAGCGCTTATGGATAAGCTATTAGCCATAGAAGAAAACAATGTGAGAACACTAAAGCATTACCTTTAGTGGCGTTAAAGAAGAATAATTTTATCTGTTTTGTCATAGTATTCAGTGCCACTATTATGCTATAATGCTAGTAGTTAAAAGCTTGGTTTAGCAATAATGAAAGGTGTGCCTGAATTTATGATAAAAAAAGTTGCAAAATTTATGATATTGTTTTTCGGATTTACAGTGTTTTTTTTGGGAATGGGAAATTATTTTACTAATAACGGAGAAAATTTACTACTGCTCGGAATAGGCAACACAACCCCTACTCCAGAGCCGATAGTTACGCCTTCTCCTACGCCTGAAGAGACAGCGGAGGAAGTGCCTGCATTCTTAGATTTTCCCAAATCTCCGCTCGAATTTTTAGAAGAAACATTGCCGCAAGCTACACCAGACCCAAACAGGGCACATAGCCCGGTTACAGAAATAGTTCAGGCTAGCGGAAAGCTAGTGTCTAACTTTTATGTGAACGATACCTCAGGAACAAGCCTTGATTTAGTTCAGGAGCTACAGAAAGATTTGCCGTTTGATATTGAAAACTATAACGAACCCACAGTTCTAATTTACCACACCCACACGAGTGAAAGTTATTTTGACGCTTTTACAGGCTTTTATTACCATGACTCAGTGTACAGGAACACCGACCCAGAGAGAAATATTGTAACTGTTGGAAAAGCTTTACAAGATAGCTTGGCTGAGCACGGAATTATAGCTTTTCATGACACTCAAATTCACGACTCTCCTGCTTATAACGGAGCATACGACCGCTCAATGGAGGTGGTTGACTATTATTTAGAGCAGTATCCGTCAATAAAAATAACAATTGATGTACACAGAGATTCGATGACGACTAGCGAGGGGGTGAAATACAAGCCCACAGCAGAAATAGCAGGGCGAAAAGCCGCACAAGTTATGATATTAACAGGAAGTGACCCTACAAGGGAGCTAGGTTTTACTACTTGGAATGAGAATTTGATATTTGCATTAAAACTTCAAGAGAAAGCTTCGACATTATATCCGAATTTGATGAGGCCTATTATGTTTTGCCAAAGGGTATACAATATGGATGCGACAAATGCATCTTTAATATTTGAAGTGGGAACAGAGGTTAACACTTTTGCAGAGGCTATGTATTCTGGAGAACTTATGGGTAATGTAGTTGCAGCGGTTTTAGATGAGAATGAATAGAGTATTTTTGCATTTTTTATATATTTATATATTATATAATATTGTGGTAATAGTGACATTATAAAGGAAAATAAACTAATGAGACGTAAAAAGCATAGAAAAAACAAGCATATTTTTTTTAGCAGTTTTATCATTACATTAGTAATGGTGTTTTCACTAGCTGCTATGATAGAAACAGACTATAATTGTAGATTTATCACTTCGGGAGACACAAGTCCACCTTTCACAATGTGGACAAAAGGAGAAAGCGAATATTTAACTATAAACAGTTTTGGACTTGATCTAACTTATGAAATAACTGATTTTGTAAATAGCTTTAAAAAAATGTTAGAAATTATTTGATTTTATTATACAACTATGATACAATAGGTGCGATGGTATAGTAATTTTATACCATTGCACTTTAATTGTTTATAATATATTTGATATTATGCATAAGTATAAAAATAAGCTTACATGCAAAAAGTTTGATTTTATTAGCTAAAATATAATTCTGTGTGTTTGCAGTTTTCTAATAAGGATGTTGATTACATATGATAAAGAAATATTGTCTTAAAATTATTACATATATAATACTTGTATTTAGTGTTTCTATAAATGTTTTTGCTACGGATGCATCTGATAACCAAACTACGGTGACTAATGCAATAAATAAAACCTTGGTTATTGAGCAAGCAAGTAGCAACATAGATGCAGGTATTTTGCTTTGGGCGTTAGTTTTTATTGCAGTTTTTTTAATATTGGTATACATTTGTTTTAATGTATATAGAGTTAAAAATGAAGAGCGCAAACAACTGAGCAATAAGATTTGCAAACCAAAGTTAATTATTGCACACGCAAGGCTTTCATCTGATAAAAATAATTTTGATGTATAAATAACTTTTTAATGCGAAAGGGATTGACAAAATGAATAAAAATGAAGCATTTGATTTGCTGAATAAACTGAATTTTGTGAGACAAGCAGGCACTGCCGAAGAGCTTGTAGCGGCAAATATACTAAAGGGAGAAGTAGAAAGTGTAGGTACTTATGCAGAGCTTATGCCTTTTGAAATTCCTGATGGTGAAGTATACAAGGCAGAGTTTGAAATTTTAGAGCCATATAATAAAAAGTACACAGTAACTGGCTACAAATGTGCAAAAAATACTGAAGATGATGGAATTATTGCAGATTTTGTTTATGCTGAGAATTTAACAGAAGCAAATTTGAGTGACGTTAAAGGTAAAATTGTATTATTTAATGGTTACTTAAGATTAGCTGCATACAGAAAATTATTAAAGTCAGGTGCGGCTGCTATTGTCTCTTTTTCAGGTTCAATGCTTAATACAAGAGAAGAGAACGACTTGTTTACACGTGCTTTTAGAGAGACGCTATTAGCTTTTGGAAACCTTCCGGCAATTCATATGGATGTAAATGATGCTTTTGAGATAGTTAAAAATAAAGCTACTAAAGCTAAACTTACACTAAAAGGGGTGAGTACAAAACAAACCTCTCACAATGTAATAGCTACTATTGAAGGAACAAAGTATAAAGACGATTTTATTTGTATTGGTGCACATTTTGACTCAACTGAGTTTTCACATGGAGTGTACGACAATGCTGCTGGCTCTGTTATTATTATGGAGCTATTAAAATACTACACCAAAAACCCACCTTTAAGAACATTGAAATTTGCTTGGTTCGGGGCGGAAGAGGTTGGATTGTTAGGAAGTAAACACTACGCTAAAGAGACAGACCTTAAAAATTGTATTTTTATGATAAACGTTGATGTAGGAGCGTCTGTTATGGGCTCAAACCTCTGCCATGTTACAGGCTCTAAAGAGCTTACAGCTTTTATTGAGATGTACTGTAATACAACAGGTATTGCAATGGAAGTAAAACAAGAGATTTATTCAAGCGACTCTATACCTTTTGCAGACAACGATATTCCTTCAATCAATTTAATGAGGTCAGGTGCAGAGGGCACAAGCTTTATTCATACAAGGCACGACGTTATGGACTACTTGAGTGTAGATGGGTTAGATGCTTTATTACAACCTACATTTAAAGTTAGTGACCTGCTTATTAATGCTGTTAGTTTTCCTGAAAAAAGAGAGATGCCTACTGAAATGAAAGAGAAAGTAGACAAATATTTATTTAAAAAAGAGCTTAAAGAGCTTGAGGAAAAGGACAAAAAAGATGAAGCTTAAAGAGCTTTACAATATAGCGAAAAACGAGTTAATAGACAGTGGTGAAGCCCAAATTCTCTGTGAAGAGTTTTTGGGCTTTGGTCGTGGGCAAATTATTTCTTACCCTGATAAAGAAATAAATGATTGTGAAAAGTTTTTAAATGCAGTTGAAAGACGAAAACTTGGCGAGCCATTACAATATATACTGGGTCATTGGGAGTTTGACGGTATGGAGCTGTATTTAGAGGACGGCGTGCTTATTCCAAGAGAAGATACTTTAGTGTTAACACAAGAGAGCGCTCGGTTTATAAAAGATAAGAAATTAAAAGGGGTAGATCTTTGCTCAGGTACTGGAGCAGTTGCTTTGTCTATTGTTAAAAATTGCCCTAGTGCCTTTGTTTATGCGCTAGAGCTATATAGAATACCTTTAAAATGCCTTAATATAAATAGTATGAAGTACGGGTGTAATAGAGTAAAGGTTTATAAAGGTGACGTTTTTGAAAGTCACCAACAATTTAGAGATTTAGATTTTATTGTGTCCAACCCTCCATATATAATAAGTAGTGAGATAAGCTCTTTACAAAAAGAGGTTCAGAAGGAACCTCATACCGCTTTAGATGGAGGAGTAGATGGGTATGACTTTTATAGGCATATCATTAACTGCTGGCACCATAGCTTAAAAATAGGTGGGTTTATTGCGTTTGAAATAGGAGAAGAGCAAGCGCAAGGTGTTTGTGAATTGCTAATAAACAAAAATTATTCTCATATCAAAGTGCTTAAAGATATCAATGGTTTTGACAGGGTGGTAAGCGCTATAAAAAAGTAAGCAAAATGTAAAATTTCTTATACTCCTATGAAAATACAAATTTTTGTGGTATAATATGGTTAAATTAAGATATTATTAAGTAGTATGAAAATAATCTATATATTTCTTTTTTCTTTCAACTCTAAGGCATGAAGGAA
Organism: uncultured Eubacteriales bacterium; assembly: GCA_964369215.1. Lineage (GTDB taxonomy): Bacteria > Bacillota > Clostridia > Oscillospirales > Acutalibacteraceae > SIG603. Next base: position 41,045 of record CAYJEZ010000001.1, on the reverse strand, counting down.
AAAGAAAAAATAGCTTTATTATTTAAACTTAATAATGACTAAATTAGTACAAGGAGGTTTTAAAATGATTGATGACGCATTGACAGCAGGTGTTGCTCCGGGAGGACTTGTTAACAGAACTGATATTAAAATTTTAGTATGCTATGTGTTAAGCCACGTAGACGCGCCATTGTCTTCAAAAGACATTGCAGAAGTTTTAAGCGAAAATGGCTTGGCCAATTATTTTGAGGCCACGGCTGCCATACAAAACCTTGTAAAAGACGGACATATTGTTGACCAAGAGGTTGAGAAGCTGATTATTTCAGACACTGGAAAAGGAATATCAAGAGATTTAGAAAAGCACTTACCATTTACTGTAAAAGAAAAAGCGCTAAAATATGCAGTTGAATTAATAGCAAAAGAAAAAATTGAAAGAGAAAATCAAGTAGAAATATCAAAAAGTTTTTATGGTTATAACGTAACTTGCCATATTTCAGGCGGAGAGTTTGATTTAATGAGTTTTTCGTTACATGTTCCAAATAAAGAACAAGCGTTGCTTGTAAAGAAAAATTTTCATAAAAGACCAGAAACATATTATAAGTTACTGCTTAGTGCTATAACAGGCGAAAAAGAACTGTTAAAAACTTTTTACAATGAATTGGATTTTGACTAAGTATGTTTATTCCAAGAAATGAAAACTGTTGGAATAAATTGAATTGAATTAAATTAATACCCACAGGTAAAAATAATAGAGACAAAACTTAAACTTAGAAATGACTTATTTTTATTGTTTGTTTTGTCTCTATGATTTTAATGAGGGTGGTTGTTTATGTTTAATTTATTTAACAGCAGTGCTCCTGGTTACCAAAACAATAACTACGCACTTCCAATAGTTATTAACAAAGGTTATGAGCAGTTTAGGTATTTGCCTGATGAAGTGAAAGAGAGTATTGAGGCGAATAAAAATAAAATAAATTCTGAGGAAGATATGGATGAGTTTATTAGAAGGCAAAAGCTTAAGCAGTAAATAAAATTTAGTATGTAGCAAAATAGGGGTTGTAGCATTGAGGTTATCATAGCGATATGCGCATTTTTGGTGTAGAGCAAGGGGGTTTGTTCTTGCTAAAATGTAGGCTTGTTGATTATACCTTTAATGCGACAGCCCTTTACATATTTAATAATTAAGCAAGCTTGACTATATAAATAGAAAGAAGTATAATAATAGGGTCTTAAAGCGTTAATATTGTTGTAAGTATTTAGTTTTATTGTAAGTAGTTGAGTTAGACGCTAACGATAAGGCAATTTATACAATAAATAGAAATAAAATTAACGAATGCACAGCATATTGCGAATTTTAAGTTTTTTTACCTTTTTTTTATATTTACTATTGCAATTTATATATTACTATGGTATTATACTTGAGCGTGACTGCGACAGATATGCGATGAAGCGGGAGGTTGCAACGTAAAGTTGGTTTTTCCGCAGAGTATGTCCGATTTTAAACCGGGCGAAAGATATAACAAATTTTAAGAGCTTTTTGTATTAGCTTAAAGCTTAGGAACCGTAGGCAATTTGTGCTTGCAGGCCGATTATTAATAAGTTGTATTCAATTGTGAGTTTACCCGGATTTCGCTTAATAGCGATATCCGTTTTTATATGCAAAAAAGTGCGAACACCCGGTAGGGTATATTGAACTTAATTTGCATTAAACTATTAGCATTAGCACAAAACTCCAGCCCGCCAACTACTATATTTTTAAGGAGGCGATTTTAGTGGCAGTCAAAGAAAAAATCAGGATAAGAATTAAAGGGTACGATCATCAATTGGTTGATACTTCAGCGGCGAAAATTGTTTTAACAGCAAAGAAAACAGGAGCAAGAGTTTCAGGCCCTGTACCGCTACCAACCGAGAAACAAATTATAACAGTTTTACGTGCTGTGCATAAATACAAAGACAGCCGTGAGCAATTTGAGATGAGAACACACAAAAGACTTATCGATGTATTAAGACCTAGCAACAAAACTGTTGAAGCATTAATGGGTCTTGAGCTCCCCGCAGGCGTTGAAATAGAGATTAAATTATAATTTTTGTTTAAACCTACCTAGACGGAGGGTCACGTTAGCAAGTGAGAGCTTGTTAACCAATAACCTAAAAGAAGAAAGGATGCTCTAAGATGAAAAAAGCAATCATTGGTAAAAAGATTGGTATGACACAAATCTTCAATGAGAATGGCAAAGTAGTTCCTGTAACGGTTGTAGAGGCAGGCCCTTGTGTTATTACACAAATTAAAACAATCGAGAACGACGGCTACGAAGCACTTCAAGTTGGTTTTGAAAACCAAAAACCTTTAAGAGTTACAAAACCTCTTATGGGACACTTTAAGAAAAACGACATCGCTCCAAAAAGAATTCTAAAAGAGTTCAGATTGGAAGACATAAGCGCTTACAATGTAGGAGAGCTTATTAAAGCAGAGATTTTTGAAGAAGGCGAGAAAATTGACGTAATCGGTACAAGTAAAGGTAAAGGTTACTCAGGCGTTATTAAACGTTGGAACTTCTCAAGACTAAAAGAGTCTCACGGTACAGGCCCTGTTCATCGTCACGGTGGTTCAAGTGGTGCTAACTCTAACCCATCAAGAGTTTTTAAAGGACTTAAAATGGCTGGTCACTTAGGTGCTGAGAGAGTTACTATTCAAAATCTAACAGTTGTTAAAGTTGACATAGAGAACAACTTAATCGCTGTTAAAGGCGCTATTCCCGGTCCTAACGGCGGAACGGTAATAATTCGCAACAACATTAAAGGTTAAGGGAAGGAGGAATTATAATGCCAGCAGTTGCAGTACTAAATGCAAAAGGTAAAGAGGTTTCTAAAATTGATTTATCTAACGAAATATTCGGTATAGAGCCAAATATGGCAGCTATGCACATCATGGTAAGAAGCTTTCTAGCTAATCAGCGCCAAGGCACACAATCAGCACTTACAAGAGCTGAGGTTCGTGGCGGAGGAAAAAAACCTTGGAGACAAAAAGGTACAGGTAGAGCAAGACAAGGTTCTACAAGGTCACCTCAATGGACACACGGTGGTGTGGCATTTGCACCAAAACCAAGAAGCTATAGTTTCTCTGTTAACAAAAAAGTTAAAAGACTTGCTATGAAATCAGCTTTATCAAGCAAATTAGCAGACAACCAACTTATTGTTATAGATGACTTCGGTGTAACCGAGTACAAAACAAAGGCTGTTATAGAAATCCTAAAAAATATTGGTAGCGAGAAAAAAGCTTTAATAGTTCTGCCTAGCGTAGACGAGAAGCTAATCGCATCAGCTAATAATATTCCAGGAGTTAAAACAGCTCAAGTAAATACACTAAACGTATACGACATCTTAAATGCTGATAAATTCATCATGCTTGAGGGTGCAGTAGAGAAAATTCAGGAGGTGTATGCATAATGACAGCACAAGAGATTATTGTACGTCCAATTATTACAGAGAAAACAATGGACGGCGTACAAATTAAAAAATACACCTTTGAGGTTGCTAAATCAGCAACTAAAATAGACATCAAAAGAGCTGTTGAAGAACTTTTTGGTGTTAAGGTAGACAAGGTAAACACTCTTCATGTTAGAGGTCACCTTCGTCGTCAAGGACGTACACAAGGTTATACAAGAAGCTGGAAAAAAGCTATTGTTACATTAAATGCTGATAGCAAAACAATTGAGTTCTTTGACTCAATGATTTAATTTAATAAACCTATAAGTCCTTAAACGACACCTGTATTTGGATAAATACAAACTAGGCGATCTTTTAGAGAAGTAAAATGAAATTAGTAGTTTTTCTCTAATAAGAGAGCAGGAATGGGGAGAGCCAAACCCCGCAAAGCTTAAATAAGGAGAGTGAATAAAGTGGCAATTAAAGTATACAAACCGACGACAAACGGTAGACGTAACATGTCGGTTACAGATTATTCAGGTCTTTCAAAAACTGGACCAGAAAAAAGTCTTCTAGCCCCTTTAAAGAAAAATTCAGGTAGAAACAGCTACGGAAGAATTACTGTTCGTCATAGAGGCGGCGGTAACCGTAAAAAATACAGAATTATAGACTTTAAACGTCAAAAAGGCGGAGAGGCTACTGTAATTGGTATAGAGTACGATCCAAACCGTTCAGCATTTATCGCTTTAATCAGGTATGAAGATGGAGCTAAAAGCTATATCACAGCACCACACGGCCTAAAAGCTGGAGACAAAGTAAGCTCAGGCGCAGAGGCTGATATTAAACCAGGTAATGCATTACAATTTAAAAATATCCCTGTTGGTACATTCGTACACAACATCGAGCTATATCCGGGCAAGGGTGCTCAAATTGCTAGAGCTGCTGGTATTATGGCACAGCTTATGGCTAAAGAGAATGGAATGGCTCTTCTAAGACTTCCATCAGGCGAGCTTAGAAACGTTTCTGAGAAGTGTATGGCTACTATCGGTCAAGTTAGTAACATAGACCATGAGAACGTTAAAATAGGTAAAGCGGGTAGAAAAAGACACTTAGGTATTAGACCTACAGTTAGAGGTTCTGTTATGAACCCTAATGACCATCCACACGGTGGTGGTGAGGGTAAATCACCTATCGGTCGTTCAGGCCCTGTAACTCCTTGGGGTAAACCTGCACTTGGTCTTAAAACTCGTAACAAGCATAAGGCAAGTGACAAATTTATTGTAAGACGCAGAAATGCGAAATAATTGAAAGGAGCTAACAGATATGGGCAGAAGCTTAAAAAAAGGACCTTTTATTCAGCCTGTTTTGCTTAAAAGAGTTCAAGCTATGAACGAAGCAGGCGAGAAAAAGATAATCAAAACATGGAGCAGAGCATCTATGATATTCCCTGATTTTGTAGGCCATACAATAGCTGTTCATGACGGACGCAAACATGTTCCAGTATACGTTACTGAGGATATGGTAGGCCACAAGTTAGGCGAGTTTGCTCCTACAAGAACATTCAAAGGTCACTCCGGTGGCAAAACTAGTAGATAAGAGAAAGGAAAGGTATTTATACTATGGAAGCAAAAGCAATACTAAAATATACCCGAATTTCTCCTAGAAAGGTTGAGATAGTACTTGACCTTATTAGAAATAAGCCTGTTGATTTGGCTATGGGTATTTTAAAACACACCCCTAAGGCTGCCTGCGAAGATTTGCAAAAGCTACTGAAGAGTGCGGTTGCTAACGCAGAAAACAACTATAATATGGATACAAGTAATCTGTATGTAGCTGAATGCTTTGTTTGCCCAGGACCTATTCTTAAAAGAATTCGTCCAAGAGCTCAAGGTAGAGCCTTCAGAATCTTAAAAAGAACTTCACACATTACTCTTGTTGTGAAGGAAAAAGAATAAGCGGAGGTAGATTATGGGTCAAAAAGTACATCCACACGGTCTTCGTGTTGGCGTTATAAAAGACTGGGATTCCCGCTGGTTCGCTAAAAAGAACGTTTTCGGAGATACTCTTGTTGAGGATTATAACTTAAGAAAAGTATTAAAGAAACAACTTGCAAGCGCAGGAGTTCCAAAAATTGAAATCGAGCGTGATGCGACTAAAGTTCGTATTCACATTCACTGTGCAAAACCTGGTATGGTTATTGGTAAAGGTGGCGCAGAGATAGAGAAACTAAAACAACAATGCGAGAAAATGCTAGGCAAACCAGTAATTTTAAATATTGTTGAAATTAAACAACCTGACCTAAACGCTCAACTTATAGCAGAGAGCATTGCACAACAACTAGAGAAAAGAATCTCTTTCAGACGTGCTATGAAACAAGCTATAGGCAGAAGTATGAGACTTGGCGCTAAAGGTATTAAAACACAAGTTTCAGGTCGTTTAGGCGGAGCTGAGATGGCTAGAACCGAGAGATACCACGACGGAACTATTCCTCTACAAACAATCAGAGCTGACATAGACTACGGTTTTGCTGAGGCTGATTTTGTTGGTAAAATTGGTGTTAAAGTTTGGCTATATAAAGGCGAAGTTTTACAAGACAACAGAGCTAATAATAGGGACAGCAGAGACAATAGAGACAACAGACGTGATAACAGAAGAGAAGGAGGCCGCAGATAATGTTACTTCCTAAAAGAGTTAAGTATAGAAGAGTTCACAGAGGAAGAATGAAAGGCAAAGCGACCAGAGGTAACAAAGTTACTTATGGTGAGTTCGGTCTTCAAGCTATGGAGCCTTCTTGGATTACATCTAGACAAATAGAGGCTGCCCGTATTGCGATGACTCGTTATTGCAAAAGATTCGGTAAAGTTTGGATTAAAATTTTTCCAGACAAGCCTATAACACAAAAACCGGCTGAAACTCGAATGGGTTCAGGTAAAGGTTCTCCTGAGTACTGGGTAGCAGTTGTTAAACCGGGCAGAGTAATGTTCGAGTTAGCAGGTGTACCTGAGGAGACAGCGAGAGAAGCGATGAGACTTGCGGCTAACAAATTGCCTATCAAATGCAAGTTCGTATTAAAAGGACAGGAGGATTAATAGATGAAAGCTTCAGAAGTGAGAGCATTGTCAAACGAAGAATTAGCATCTAAGCTAAAAGACTTACAAGCCGAATTATTTAATCTTCGTTTCCAATTGGCAATTAACCAGCTCGACAACCCAATGCGCATTAAAGCGGTTAAAAAAGATATTGCCCGTGTAAAAACTGTAATTCGTTCAAACGAATTAACACAAAACGCATAAGGGAGGAGGAGTTACCGTGAGCGAAAGAGTTAGTATGAGAAAAACTACCATTGGTAGAGTTGTAAGCGACAAAATGGATAAAACCATCGTTGTAGCTACAGAGGACAGCGTAAGACATCCTCTTTACAAAAAAATTATTAAAAGAACTGTTAAGAATAAAGCCCATGATGAGAATAATGAGGCAAAAGTCGGTGACAGAGTACGCATTATGGAAACCCGTCCTCTATCTAAAGATAAAAGATGGCGTTTAGTGGAAATCATTGAGAAAGCCAAGTAATTTGGCAAGACCCTACAGAAAAAATAAAAAATTAATTGGCTTTTAAAAAAGGAGGAACACACTGTGATTCAACAGCAAACATACCTCAAGGTTGCCGACAACACCGGAGCAAAAGAGCTTATGTGTATTCGTGTTCTGGGCGGCACACGCAGAAGGTACGCTAATATAGGAGATGTTATCGTTGCTTCAGTTAAGAAAGCAGCACCAGGTGGCGTTGTTAAAAAAGGCGATGTTGTTAAAGCTGTAGTAGTTAGATCAGCTTTCGGCGTTCGTCGTGAGGACGGCTCATATATTCGTTTCGACGAAAATGCAGCAGTAATCATTAGAGAAGATAAAAACCCTAGAGGTACTCGTATCTTTGGGCCGGTTGCAAGAGAGTTAAGAGATAAAGAGTATCTTAAAATTCTATCACTTGCTCCCGAAGTATTATAATTGGAGGTGTCATAATTGAATAATGTTCATGTAAAAACTGGTGACACCGTTATCATTATAAGCGGTAAAGACAAAGGCAAACAAGGCAAAGTAATGGCTGTTTCTCCAAAAGAGAAAAAAGTTATTATAGAGGGCTTAAACATTGTTTCAAAACATGTTAAACCTAGAAAAATGGGCGAGCAAGGCGGCATTATTAAAGCAGAGAGTGCTATTTACGCTTGCAAAGTTCAACCTGTTTGCTCTAAATGCAAAAAACAAACACGCGTAGCGCATACAATGGTAGACGGTAAAAAAGTTCGCGTATGCGTAAAATGCAAAGAAACACTGTAAGGAGGACAATATGGCAAGATTAAAAGAAATGTATAAAGCCGAAGTAGCTCCTGCACTTATGAAAAAGTTCTCTTACAAAAGTGTTATGGAGATACCTACACTTAACAAAATTGTTATTAATGTAGGCGCAGGTGAGGCTAAAGACAATAGCAAAGTTATGGACGCTATTGTAGCTGACCTTAGCAAAATTACAGGTCAAAAACCTATGATTTGTAAAGCAAAAAAATCAGTTGCTAACTTTAAACTTAGAGAAGGCATGCCAATAGGCGTTAAAGTTACACTAAGAGGCGAGAAAATGTGGGAGTTTATGGATAGACTTTTCAATGTGGCTCTACCTCGTGTACGTGACTTTAGAGGAATAAACGGCAACTCATTCGACGGCCGTGGAAACTACAACTTCGGTATTAAAGAGCAATTAATTTTCCCTGAGATTGACTATGATAAAATAGACAAAGTTCGCGGAATGGACATTTGCTTTGTAACAACAGCAAAAAACGACGAGCAAGCTAAAGAGTTCTTAACTCTAATGGGCGCTCCGTTTGTTAAATAAGGAGGGTAATCAGAGTGGCTAAAACAGCAATGAAACAAAAACAACAACGCACACAAAAATTCTCTACAAGAGAGTACAATCGTTGTAAAATCTGTGGTAGACCTCATGCTTACCTTCGTAAGTTTGGCGTATGCCGTATATGTTTCAGAGAATTAGCTCATCAAGGGCAAATTCCTGGCGTAAGAAAAGCAAGTTGGTAATAGAAGGAGGAAATTCGCAATGAATATTACAGATCCAATCGCAGATTTACTTACCAGAATAAGAAATGCACAATCTGCAAAACATCAAAACGTGAAAATTCCCGCTTCTAATATGAAAAAGGTTATTTGCCAAATTCTTGCAGATGAGGGATACATTAGAAACTTTACCGTAGAAGAAGACGGTAAACAAGGCATGATCACTGTAAACTTAAAGTATACAAATGGTGTTGCCGCAATTAAGGGTTTAAAAAGAGTATCAAAACCCGGTCTTAGAATTTATTCAAATGCAGAAGAACTACCAAAAGTTATGAGAGGCCTAGGCGTTGCTATTGTTTCAACATCTAAAGGCGTTATAACAGACAAAGTTGCTAGAAAAAGCAACATCGGCGGTGAAGTTCTCGCATTTATTTGGTAATGAGAGGAGGAGCTAAACATGTCTAGAATTGGAAGAAAACCCATAAATATTCCCGCAGGCGTTGAAGTTAAAGTAAACGGCACTGAAGTTAGTGTAAAAGGCCCTAAAGGCACACTTACACAAAAGTTCAGCCCAATCATTAAGATTGAGGTTGAGGGCACTGAGATTAATGTTACAAGACCTAACGATGAGAAAACAGCTCGTTCTCTTCACGGCTTAACAAGAACACTAGTAGCTAATATGATTATTGGTGTTACTGAAGGTTATAAGAAAGAACTACAAGTTAACGGAGTTGGTTACCGTGTTCAAAAACAAGGTACAAACTTAGTTATGAACTTAGGTTACTCACATCAAGTTATTGTTGCTGAAACAGAAGATTGCAAAATTGAGGTACCGGGTCCTAACAGTATTATCATTGTTGGTATCAACAAACAAAAAGTAGGTCAATTTGCAGCTGAAGTTCGCGAAAAAAGACCACCAGAGCCTTACAAAGGCAAAGGTATTAAATACATTGATGAGAGAATTATCAGAAAAGAAGGAAAAGCCGGTAAAGGTTCTAAAAAATAAGATAGGAGAGTGTTTTAAATGGTTAAAAAGGCAGATAAAAACGAAGCTAGACTTCGTCGCCATAAGAGAGTACGTGGAAAAATTTCCGGTACGAGTGATTGTCCAAGATTAAATGTTTATCGCTCTTCTGCAAACATCTATGCTCAAATTATTGATGATGTAGCAGGCGTAACACTTTGTGCAGCATCAACTTTGGACAAAGAGTTTACCGGAAACGGCTCTAATAAAGAGGCAGCAAGAGAAGTTGGCAAGATGATTGCCAAAAAAGCAATAGAAAAAGGTATAAAAGACGTGGTTTTTGATCGCGGCGGATATATCTTCCACGGCCGTGTCAAAGAATTGGCCGAAGGCGCACGCGAGTGCGGCCTCAACTTCTAAGAAGGAGGAATAATATTTTGGCTAGTAAAATTGACGCATCAGTACTTGATTTACAAGAAAAAGTGGTTGCTATCAACCGTGTTTCTAAAACAGTTAAAGGTGGACGTATATTTAAGTTCTCAGCTTTAGTGGTTGTAGGTGACAGCAATGGTATAGTAGGTTTTGGTTTAGGTAAAGCAGGCGAGGTTCCAGACGCAATTAGAAAAGGAATTGAAGACGCTAAGAAAAATCTTGTTAAGATTTCTCTAAAAGGCGACACCATTCCTCACGAGATACTAGGCGAATTCGGCGCAGGTCGTGTTCTTCTAAAACCGGCTGCTCCTGGTACAGGTATCATAGCAGGTGGCGCAGTTCGTGCGGTTGCAGAGTGTGTTGGTATTAAAGATATTAGAACAAAAGCTTTAAGAACAAACAACCCTTGCAATGTTGTACGTGCAACTCTTGACGGACTAATGAACCTAAGAACAGCTGAAGAAGTAGCTGCTGTTCGTGGTAAGTCTGTAAAAGAAATTCTTTAAGGAGGCGCTACAATGAAAATTACATTGAAAAAGAGCCTTATTGGTTGTAAAAAAGATCAAATAGCAACAGCGCATTCGCTAGGGCTTAGAAAAATAGGCAACGAAACAGAGCAACCCGACAACCCACAAACTCAAGGTAAAGTGAAAAAAATTATTCACCTTATTGAAGTATCTAAGTAAGAAGGAGGTGCATGTAAATGAGATTACATGAGATTACAGCTACTCCCGGTGCTACTAAAGAGGCAAAACGTGTAGGTCGCGGGCATGGAAGCGGTAACGGTAAAACTGCAGGCAAAGGCCATAAAGGACAAAAAGCCAGAGCTGGTAAAGGTTTTAGAGCCGGATTTGAAGGCGGTCAAATGCCTCTTCATAGAAGAATTCCTAAAAGAGGATTTACAAACATTTTTGCTACAGAAATAATAGCTATCAACTTAACTCAACTTAATGGTTTTGAGGACGGTGCTGTTGTAACTATAGATAGCCTAAAAGAGGCTGGTATAGTAAAGGGTAGCGCTACTGCTGTAAAAGTTCTTTCAAATGGCAAAATAACTAAAAAACTTACAGTTCAAGTGAGTGCTTACTCAGCGGCTGCTAAAGAGATGATAGAAGCTGCCGGAGGGAAGGCAGAGGTGATTTAAGTTGTTTAAAACACTTCAAAATGCATGGAAATTGCCAGAACTTCGCAAAAAAATTCTTTTTACACTTATGATGATAGTTGCATTTAGATTTGGCTCGGTTATACCTGCGCCATTTCTTGATACGACTGCACTTAACACTTTGATGAACTCATTTGGCGACAACTCTGCTTTAGGATATGTTAATATGTTAACCGGTGGAGCTTTTGCTTACGCTACATTGTTTGCTTTGGGTATTAGCCCATACATCAATGCATCAATTATTATGAATCTTCTAACAGTTGCTATTCCTGCTTTAGAGCGAATAGCAAAAGAGGGAGAAACAGGTAGAAAGAAAATTGCTATGATAACAAGATTTGCAACAGTTGGACTAGGTCTTGTTATGGGAGCATCTTACTTTGCTTTTCTTTACACACAAGGAGTTACTCTTTATACAGAGGGCTTTGGGGTTGTATTGTCTGCTATAGTAATAACACTTACTTTTACAGCGGGTACAGCACTAATTATGTGGATAGGCGAGCAAATTAATCAAAATGGTGTAGGTAACGGTATTTCAATAATTCTATTTTCAGGTATAGTTGCAAGACTTCCTGTAACATTAGGTGAGCTTTGGACTTACTTTAGCCTAGCTATTGAGGACCCAGCAACTTCAGGCAAATATTTTGTTTTTGTTCCGCTTTTCATTATTCTTTTCTTGGCTGTTATTTGGATTATTATCTATATGAATGAGTCAGAAAGAAGAATTCCGGTTCAATATGCAAAAAAAATGGTTGGCAGAAAAATGTATGGCGGACAAAATTCACATCTTCCTGTTAAAGTAGCAATGAGTGGTGTTATGCCAGTTATCTTTGCTTCTGCAATACTTTCAATTCCTTCTACGATTTCATTGTTTACAGGAATAGAAGCTGGAGACGAAGGGTTTTGGGGTGGATTTTTTGAGACTTTAGCGCCAGGCGGTTGGATATATATAGGATTATATTTTGTATTTATCATAGCTTTTGCATATTTTTATATGTCAATTCAATACAATCCGATAGAGATGGCAAACAACTTAAGGCAGTCTAACGGAACTATTCCCGGAATTAGACCGGGCAAGCCGACATCTGACTTTATAGCAAAGATTTTAGGTAAAGTTACTTTAATTGGTGCTTTATTCTTGGCTTTAATTGCACTATTACCTTTAATTTATGGTAATTTAACTGGCATGAATGCCTTGGCAATGGGCGGAACTTCTGTTATAATTATGGTAGGTGTAGCGCTTGAAACAGTAAAACAACTTGAGTCACAAATGATGATGAGACATTATAAAGGATTTTTGGATTAATGATTGATTAATTGATTGATAATCTGTAGGGGACGCAAAACGCGTTCTCCTACAAAAAAATCCAGTTTACAAGCAAGAAACACCAAAATTCTCACCAAAGGAGTGTTATTATGAATGTAATATTGTTAGGCGCGCCAGGTGCAGGTAAAGGGACACAAGCTGAATTCATTTGTGAATACCTCAGTATCCCTACAATTTCGACAGGAAATATTATTAGAGAAGCGCTAAAAAGCGGAAGTGAAATGGGCCAAAAAGCTAAATCATTTATGGAAAAAGGAGAGCTTGTTCCTGATGAAATAGTGATTGGAATTATACAAGAAAATCTGTCTCAAGACTATTGTAAAAATGGATTTATTTTAGACGGTTTTCCAAGAACCATTCCACAAGCCGAGGCTCTTGACAAACTGGGTGTTACTATTGATAAGGTTATTGATATTGATGTACCTGATGAGAAAATAGTGGCTAGAATGTCCGGACGCCGTGTCTGTGAGTTATGTGGAACTTCTTACCATTTGGTTTACAAAATTCCAAAAGAAGAAGACAAATGTAACAATTGCGAAGGCACCCTTATTCAGCGCAAAGATGACCACCCCGATACAGTTTTAGAAAGACTGAGAGTCTATCATGAGCAAACGGAACCTTTAGAAAACTACTACAGGGCACAAGGAAAGCTTTGCGTTGTAGAAGGACAAGAGGAAGTGGCTGATACCATTGCTCTTGTTAAAAAAGCTATTGATGCTTAAGGCATTCTGTTTGAAAGGATGGACTTTATATGATTAGTATAAAAACAGAGCGTGACATAGCTGTTATGAGAGATGCAGGTAAAATTGCAAAAGAAGCTTTGTGTTTAGGCGGAGAGAATGTTAAGCCAGGAATTAGTACCTATGAGATAGACCAGATTATATATAAGTACATTCTAAAATGTGGCGCTTCTCCAAGCTTTTTAAATTATCACGGCTTTCCTGCTAGTGCTTGTATTTCACTCAACGATGTGGTTGTCCATGGCATACCATCTAAATCTCAAATTATTAAAGAGGGCGACATTGTAACTATAGACGTAGGTGCTTATTACAAAGGCTTTCATGCTGATAACGCTTGGACTTATCCTTGCGGAGAGATTAGTGAAAAAGCAGAGAAATTACTTGAAGCTACCGAGATAAGCCTAAACTTAGCGATAAAAGAAGCAGTTTTTGGAAATAGGGTAGGAGATATAGGAAGCACTGTGCAAGGGTATGTCGAGGCTCGCAGTTACTCGGTTGTACGAGATTATACCGGCCACGGAGTAGGTGCGAATTTACACGAAGACCCAAGTGTACCCAATTACGGAACATCTGGCAGAGGGATAAGACTTATGCCGGGCATGACATTAGCTATTGAGCCAATGGTCAATATTGGAACTCATGAGATAATTACTATGAGCGACGGATGGACTGTGAAAACGGCAGATGGCGAACTTTCCGCTCAATTTGAGCACACTGTGGCTATCACCCAAAACGGGCCGATTATTTTAACGGCTTTATAAGAGGTGACTATGGAGATTGGAACAATTGTAAAGTCTAAAGCGGGAAGAGATAAGGATTCTTTTTTAACTGTTATAAAAGTTGATGGAAATTACCTTTGGCTGTGTGATGGCAAAAAAAGACCTTTAGAGAATTTAAAGCAAAAAAAGATTTTACATGTGGCTGCAACAAAATCTGTGTTGCCACAGGAGAGTTTATTAACCAACAGAAAGATTATTAAAGCGCTTAGAAGCTTTATTGAGCATGAAACGGAGGTTTTTTAATGGCTAAACAAGACGTAATTGAATTAGAAGGCTTAGTAAAAGAAGCTTTACCTAATGCAACTTTTAAAGTAGAGCTACCAAACGGGCATGTTATTCTTGCTCATATATCTGGTAAACTTAGAATGAATTATATTCGAATTTTACCAGGGGATAAGGTAACAGTGGAGATGTCTCCATATGACCTTACAAAAGGACGTATCACATGGCGTTCTAAATAATTAAGTAATTAAACGACGATATATTATTTACCTAGCTTTTAGGCTAGGTCCAAAAGAAAGGATGGTCAAAAATGAAAGTAAGACCTTCTGTAAAGAAAATGTGTGAGAAATGCAAAGTAATCAAAAGAAAAGGCAAAATTATGGTTATTTGCGAGAACCCAAAACATAAACAACGCCAAGGGTAAATAGCTAAACTGCGTTTAGCATTGGAAGTTTTATTTATAAATCTTCGATTTAAATTTCCTTACGGAAACTATTAAAACTTTTTTACCCAATAAAGGTGTTTGTTGACAATATACTAAGCAGTAGGTTTAGTATTGGATAAATGATTTGGCACAGCTCAGACAAAACATTTTAATGGTCAAGTAGATTGACAAGGTCGATATTCGACAAAGAAAGGATGGTCATAAGAATGGCTCGTATTTCAGGTATAGATTTACCAAGAGATAAAAGAATCGAGATAGCTCTTACTTATGTTTACGGCATAGGCAGAAAAACTGCTGTTGATATTTGTGCAAATACAGGAGTAAATCCTGACATCAGAGTTCGCGATTTATCAGAAGATGACGCTTCTAAACTAAGAGAGTATATAGATAAAAATTGCGTGGTAGAGGGTGACCTTCGCCGTGAGATAGCTTTTGATATTAAAAGACTTATTGAGATTGGTTGTTACCGTGGTGTAAGACATAGAAAAGGCTTACCTGTAAGAGGACAACGCTCAAAAACAAACGCTAGAACAAGAAAAGGCCCTAGAAAACTAGTGGCTAATAAGAAGAAATAATAAGGAGGAAAGATAATGGCAGCAGCTAAACAAACAAAAAGAACTACTGTAAGACGCCGTCGTGAGCGTAAAAATATCGAGCGTGGCGCAGCACATATTCAGTCTACTTTTAACAACACCATAGTTACAATAACTGATGTTCAAGGCAATGCTATTTCTTGGGCTAGTGCCGGAGAGCTTGGCTTTAGAGGTTCAAGAAAATCTACTCCTTTTGCAGCACAGTCAGCAGCAGAGACAGCAGCGAAGGCGGCTATGGAGCATGGAATGAAATCTGTTGAGGTTTTTGTTAAAGGCCCAGGAGCAGGACGTGAGGCAGCTATTCGTGCATTGCAAGCAGCAGGACTAGAAGTAAGTATGATTAAGGACGTAACTCCAATTCCACATAATGGATGCCGTCCTCCAAAAAGAAGACGTGTATAATAGGAGGTAAAAATAGATGGCTAAAATGAGAGGCCCAGTCTTAAAAAGATGTAAAGCTTTAGGTATTTCTCCGGGCGTTATTGGTATTCATAAAGAGACAAGAAGAAACCCTAAGCCTAACAGAAGAAAACAAAGCGAATACGGCTTACAACTTACAGAGAAACAAAAAGTTAAATTTATCTACGGTGTTTTAGAGAAACAATTTAGAAAATATTACGAAAAAGCTGAGAAAATGCAAGGTATTGCAGGTCATAACATGCTACAACTTTTAGAGCTTAGACTTGACAATGTTGTATATAGATTAGGCTATGCAAACACTAGACGTGAGGCAAGACAACTTGTTAATCATGGGCATTTCTTAGTAAACGGAGCAAAAGTTGATATTCCTTCATACGCTACAAAAATTGGAGATACAATTACTCTTCGTGAGAAATCAGCTGCATCACCAAAATTTAAAGCACTACTAGAGAATAGAGGAGATCAAATGACTCCAGCTTGGCTTGAGAGAGTAAAAAATGCTTTTGAGGGCAAAGTTATTGCAAAACCTGAGCGCGACCAATTGGACTACGAAGTAAACGAAACACTAATTATTGAGTTCTACTCTAAATAATGCAATGTGATTCAAATGCAAAAGATATTAATTATTTTGAATACAAAAATAATGACAGCACTGATGTAAAGTTCAAGGAGGATTGCGAATGATTGAGATAGAAAAACCAAGAATTGACATAACAGAGATTGCAGAAGGCGGCAAATACGGTAAATTTGTAATCGAGCCACTT
Organism: uncultured Eubacteriales bacterium; assembly: GCA_964369215.1. Lineage (GTDB taxonomy): Bacteria > Bacillota > Clostridia > Oscillospirales > Acutalibacteraceae > SIG603. Next base: position 24,737 of record CAYJEZ010000001.1, on the reverse strand, counting down.
GAAAGAGGATTTGGTACCACTCTAGGCAACAGCCTAAGAAGGGTATTGTTGTCAAGCCTACCAGGCGTTGCGGTAAAATCCGTGAAAATTGATGGTGTTGTACATGAGTTTTCAACAGTACCGGGCGTAAAAGAAGATGTAACAGAAATTATTCTTAACATAAAAGGAATAGTAGCCAAACTTGAGTGTGATGGCGCAAAGACTGTGAGAATTGAAGCAGAGGGTCCTTGTGTGGTTACAGCTGAGTCTATTAAATGCGACAGCGAGGTAGAAATTTTAAACCCTGAGCAACATATTGCTACTTTAGGAGAAGATGCTAAGCTTAATATTGAGCTTAATCTTGACAAAGGTAGAGGATATGTTTCAGGAGAGAGAAATAAGCTTAGTTTACCTGCAGGTATAATTGGCGAACTTGCTGTTGACTCGATTTATACGCCTGTTCTTAAAGTTAATTTTAGCGTTGAGAATACACGCGTAGGTCAAAGTATAGACTTTGATAAATTGACTCTTGAAGTTTGGACAAACGGTGTTATTAATGCTCAAGAGGCTGTTTCTTTAGCAGCAAAAGTTCTGACCGACCACTTAAATCTATTTGTTGACCTTTCTGATAAAGGAAAGAGTGCAGAGATTATGGTTGAGAAAGATGATGGTGGAAAAGAAAGAGTTCTTGAAATGACCATTGAAGAGTTAGACTTATCTGTTCGCTCATTTAACTGCTTAAAAAGAGCAGGTATTAATACGGTAGAAGATTTGATTAACAAATCTGAAGAAGATATGATGAAGGTTAGAAACCTAGGACGTAAGTCTTTAGAAGAAGTTATTTGGAAAATGGCTTCTTTAGGATTTAACCTTAGAAGAGAAGACGAATAATTAAATTTTAGAATAGGAGTGATAATCATGCCGGGAACAAGAAAACTCGGAAGAGACACTGCCCATAGAACTGCTATGCTAAGAGGTCTTGTAACATTTTTTCTAGAAAATGGAAAAATTGAAACAACTGATACACGTGCAAAAGAAGTTCGTTCTTTAGCAGAGAAAATGATTACTATAGCTAAAGAAGATACATTGGCAAATAGAAGAAAAGTTTTAGCTTTTGTTACAAAAGAGGCTGTTACAAATAAACTTTTCACTGAAATAGCACCTAAATATGTAGAGACAAAAGGTGGATATACAAGAATTACTAAAATCGGTCCTCGCCGTGGCGACGCTGCAGAGATGGCAATTTTAGAGCTTGTTTAATATTGTTTTTAAAGGTCGGCTTAGTTTTAAGCCGACCTTTTAGATTTAGTAAAATTAGTTTTTTGAAAATTCAACAAAAAGGTAATAAAGATAAGTAAATAAGATCATTTAATATATGCCAATGTTTTATAGAGGTTTTTGGTTAGTTATGCTAAAAATAAAATGTAATTTTTTTAGTAAATAATGTATAGTCAAATTTACGTCAATATGCTTAAAAATAGTACACTATTTATAGTGTATGGTATGAATTCATCACTTGATTAAAACAATATTACACAAAGTTAAAAAAACCGCGGAAAACAGGCAAATTTCACATTTTTTGCAACGATTTACTTTAAACAATTGTTCATATTATCGTAACAACTAAATCTATATATGGGTTATAATATACATGTACTAAAGAAAAGAACCGCAACTTTTCTTGGTGCATGTTCTACCCTCCTCAATATACACCCCTCAAGCTATGAAAGCAGAATTTATTCTGCTTTCTTGCTTTGTGGGTTTTTTATTTATTAGCTACAGATAATATGAAGTCCCTAGTGAAGTTAATTTACTGTGAAAATATTATAAGAGAACTTTTACTTGTAAAGTTCCTTAGCAAAAAATAAGAAGAATTAAGTATTACTTTAAAATCAAATATGTGCTTAATCATAAAAAAGGCTACCATTATTCGCATAATGCTAGCCTAGATTTTTTGTATATCAATTTACTATATTAGCAAATTGAGTTACTCTTTATTTTCTTTTTTGTAATAAATGTAAGACATTACGATAGGAATAAAACTTGCGATAACAACTGATATAATAAAAAGAGTAATGCCTATTACTTCTGGTAAAAAGGCGCAAATTGCGATTATTAGACCACTAATAATAAAACAATAGCCCCCAATTCTATGCGTCTTAATCCATACGTTTTCACTTGATAATGTCCAAGGAGTTCTTATTCCTACAAAGAAATTTTGCTTCGCTTGTGGGATATAATTGCCTATAAATACAAACAGCAACCCCACACCTACAAGAATAAAGAGGTTCATCTTTACCATATCTGGATATATTGCAATACCTACCATAAGAACAAATATTATGTTAAAAAATAAAAGTGTTACTAGTTTCGTTCCTACATAGAATTTACCAAATTTTTTATAGTTATTTCTTTTTGGGTCTATTTTAGGAAGCACATAAAATAAAATTGCCAAAAAAATGTTTATACCAGGAAAAAGCCACATCTCATTTTTACTTCCATAAGAATTAACCTCTCCTGAAAAGCTATAGTTCATTGGTACTTGCTCAGGCAAAGAATTGTATACAAGCAGCAGAATTACTGCAGGCAAAATTGCTAAGAGTATCGTAATTGTTATAATAAATTTACTATTAATCATCGTAATTTCCCTTTCATTCTCTTAATTGTGTAACCCACTTTAAAACTTCTTCTACCATTGTTGTATTAATCTCATAATATATATACTTTCCACGTTTATCATCTATTATAAGATTAGCTTTTTTCAGAATAGATAAATGGTGTGATATGCTTGCATTTGTAATATCAAACTTATCAGCTATGTCACTTGCAGACATACTCCGTTTTTTTAGCATATCAAGAATTTCGCGCCTTGTGGGGTCGCTAAGTGCTTTCATGGTTTCTTGAAAGCTCATATAATCACCCTTTCAAAATAAATTTATAAGAAGTAAAAAATTTAGTAACCACCTTCCTTTCATTTAGAAGTTTATCTAAATGTATTATACTGCAATAAAATAAAAAAGTCAATAACATTTAGATAAATTTCTAAATGTTATTGACTTTTAATAAAATCAAAATTAATAAGTCCATTCGCCTTTTGTCGCAGACTTAATTCTCATCTTTCCTGTTGTTGAATCAAAATATTGAGTACGCCCGTAATTTTTTCCTGTATCTTCAGCAATAATTTGAATGCCGGCCTTCATAAGAGCTTGTTTGACTGCAATTACATTTCGGTCTCCAATGTTTGAAAGACTAGAGTTGCCTGTAGTAGCAAACATTTTAGCGCCACCTGCAATTTTTGCTTTCATACATATTTTTTTTGCTCCTGCAAACTCCATTTTCCTAATAAGTTCAGGCACAGCAGAGTCAGCAAATTTATAAACCTGATTAGAACCCGGAAAGTCCACAATAGAAGGTAACATTATATGAGAAAGGCCAGCCACCTTTCTTACTCCGTCGTATAAGCATATTCCTACACACGAGCCAAGAGCATATGTTACAAGAGAGTCTCCGTTCTTTGCAATGTTTAGATCGGCGATGCCGATTTTTATCTCACTCATCTAAACCCAAACTTTGCATTATTTTTTCTAACGATTCAACCTCCGGAATCATTAAAATATGGCTGGTAGAATCATTATTTGTTTTTTTGTCTATCTTACCCTCAATAAAAATCATTTTATCACTAATATTAGCATAGTAAATTGCAGGCACGCTAAGTAATGAACCGGTCATGTCAAAGCTAAAACTAGGTACCGAAATATTAATATTTAACCCCGTTAGTTCAGACATTGCAGTTACATATGAAGCAGCCATAATATTTCCAACTTCTTGCATGGCAGATTGCTCCATTTCTCCCATATCTTCGTTGTCGCTAATTTCACAGCCTGTTAGTTCAGATACCACCATACTAGCAAACTCTTTTTGCAGTAAAAACATAATCATACCACTTATTTCATCTTCCATCGAAAACAGTAAGCCCACTTGAAGTTGCTCAGCTCCACCGAGTCTTTCAACCACTTCTTCATACTCCAAAATAGCTATTTGCGGTATACCTATATCTACAGGCTTGTCAAGCATGGTAGAGAGGGAAGAGGCTGCATTTCCTGAACCGATATTGCCAATTTCTTTAAGAGCGTCTAACTGCATTTCATTTAAATCTTCGTAGCTTTTTAATGACATTTAAATCACCTACCCTCTTAAATTGTTGATAACTTGCTCATTTTCATCTGCCACTTGAATAACTCTAGCGCTTAATTGATAAGCTCTTTGAGCAATTATCATTTCAGACATTTCAGTAGTCATATCTGTGCCTGAGCCTTGAAGCATAAACTGCCTAACCTCTCGGTTTTCCTCAGTTATACTAACAGCATCTCCAGTTAGCTCGTTGGCTCCATAACGATTAAATCTATATTCGGTTAAGTGTTCAGGTACACTGAACTCATAAACTCCTATTGTTTCGACTAGCGAGTCAAGAATAAACTCTTGAGTTCCAACTTCTTTTTCAAGCTGTATGGGCTCACCGTTTTCATCAAGAACATATGCTCCGTCAACCGTTCCTAAAAAGCCACTGTCACCATCTATCATTATTGTAAAAGAACCATCTTTTGTATACTCAACTTCTCCGCCCTTTTCAACGGCAAAAAAGCCGTCCCCCATTACTGCAAAATCAAGTTCAAAACTAGTTTGAATATAAGATCCTGTGCCCATTAATAGACCAGTGTCGATAGTTCTTGTGCCATATTCAGTTATTGGGTCATCAGGAGTATTTGCATACATCTCTGTATTAAGTAGTGTCTGAAAGCTAACTCTAGTAGGTATAAATCCTGTTGTATTTACATTAGCCAAGTTATTACCAATGTCGTCTAAAAGAGTTTGCTGTGCCATAATTCCAGAAGCACCTGAATAAAAAGCTGCTTTCATATCTTAATCATACCTTTCTATATATAGAATATAACTCTATTTATTAAATTGAGCCCAGTTTTGTAACTGCCCTTGAGTTTATTTCATCTAGTATTTGAAGCACAGTACTACAAGAGGTAAAACCTGCTTGTGCCGAAATTAAGCTTGTCATCTCGTAGTTAGCATCTACATTAGACATTTCTAAATTTCCTTGAAATAGTTTTGTGTTGCCATTGTTGTATGCAAACCCACCCTCGGTTAGAGTGTACATTCCATTCTCTGATTTTTCTAAAGTGCTATCTAAATTTAAGACTGCTACAGATAAATTTCCTATTTGGTTACCTGCAACACCGTAAATATCACCATTATTTTCTATTGTAAAATCACTTAAGCCAACAAAAATATCTCCTTGAGCATTTTGTACTCTGCCTATATTTTGTATAATCAAGTAGCCTTCTTCGTCAATTGAAAATTGACCTTCTCTTGTAAAGTAGTCTTGCCCGTTTGCTCCTTGAACTACATAATAGCCAGGACCCTCAATGGCTACGTCCATTGCTCTTCCAGTAGATTTTATAATACCTCCCGAGTCTTGCGTCTCTACACTACTTACTATAGCAGAAGTGCTATACATATTTCCAATTACCTCTTTATTTTCGCCCTCAACCCTTAAAGCGAGCTCTTGTTCAAATGAACCAGTAAGCATTTTTTCTGTTTTGTAGCCTGGTGTATTGATATTTACAAGATTATTACCTATAACATCAATCTCCCTTTGCCTTGTAAGCAAGCCAGACGCCGCTGTATAATATCCTCTAAGCATAATTTACCAATCCTTTCACTCTAAAGCTCTTTTTAAATCGTCTAATGCCTTCTTTCTTAGTTGAGACACTCTTTGTTGAGACAGTTCTAAAACTTCGCCAATTTCTCTTAAATTTAAATTCTCATAATAGTAAAGTGTAATTATTTGTTTTTGTTTAGGTGGCAACTTATCTATTGCCTCTGCTAAACTTTTATGAAGTTCTTCTGTCAACAAATCGTGGTCTATGTCTTCGCTTGTCATCTCACTTAAGCCTTTTATAAGACTTCCATATGTTTCGCTTAGAAGTTCTTCAAAAGACACAGTATTTATAACAGCCATTTCTCGAATATATCTATCAAGCTTCTCCTCGCTTATATTTAAATACTCAGCAAGTTCAGCATGTGTAGGTTCTCTTAGTAGTTCTTGCTCTAAAAAAGTTCTGCCTTGCGATATTTTTTTTCTTGCTTCCCACAGTCTGTTAGGCAGCCAATTTTGCTTTCTGTGGTATTTTAAAATAGCTCCTCTTATTCCTGTATAGCTATAAGTGTCAAAAGTTGCAATTCCCCTATAGGGGTCGTATCTATCTATGCAATCCATTAAGGCTATTATCCCTTCGTTAAAAAAATCTTCAAAGGGAATGTTCGAGAGTAGGATAGAGCGCATACTGTATATTGCCACATTTACATATTGCAAATAATGCATTACCAGTTTATTTCTAAGCTCTGCATTGCCTGTTTGTTTATACTCTATCATTAAAGCCTCAGGGTCTTCCACTTTTTCTTCTTTTATAGAGATAGCCTTAAAAGTATTCAACACTCTTCCTCCTTTCGGAAAAATTACGCTACACCTTTATCATATAGTAAATTAACCTAGAAAACACTACAGAAATCAAGTGAAAAA
>CAYJEZ010000001.1:11463-18066 GCA_964369215.1 uncultured Eubacteriales bacterium | reverse complement strand
TCTATGCGGTTTTTCGCTTAATTTGTGTTAGTTTTTCTTGTTTATTTACTATTGTAGTTAATTAACTATATTATACTACATCTTTGGACAAAAATCAAATCGAAATATTGCCTAAAGCTTGTATATGTACATCGGTGTCTAAATCATTTAAAGACAGCACTGTAATGTCTGGATAAAACTGGTCTAGTAATTTTTTAAAGTATACCCTCACAAAAGGGGAAGTTAGAATTATAGGGGACTGTACTAATTTTCCTATTTTATCTATTTGCTCTTTAGTGCTGTGCATTACCTTTTGAATAACATCGGGTTGTAGGTTTAAATAAGCTCCACCCTCTACCTTTTTTAAGTTTTTCATAATAAGGTCTTCTATACCATTGTCAAGAGAAACTACTTTAAGTTGGCCAGCCTCTGCATAATGGTGAGTAATAGTTCTTCTAAGTGCTTGTCTTACATACTCTACCAACATATCGTTATCTTTAACTGTAGGAGCATAGTCAGACAAAGTCTCGAGTATAATCTCAAGGTCTAAAATAGGAACGCCTTCACGAAGAAGAGCTTTTAATATTCTTTGTAAATTATTTACAGTAACAACGCTTGGTATAGTGTCTTCTACAATATCTTGGTTGTTTTTCTTTAAATTTTCAACCATACGCTTTACTTCTTGCCTGCTAAGAAGTTCATATGCATGCACTCTTATAATCTCTGAAAGGTGTGTAATAACTACAGATACAGGGTCGATAAGTGTATAACCTGCTATCTCTGCCTTAATTCGTTTGTCTTCACTAATCCATTTTGCAGGCATTTTAAAGGCTGGGTCAATAGTTTCTATACCTTCAATATCTCCTGAGTCCATAACGTCGCCCGGTGCTAGTCCTAGGTAATGGTCAACCAATATCTCACCTGTTGCTATTGCCTCGCCTCTTAATAAAATTTCATACTGGTTTGGGTTAAGGTCGCCTCTATCGGTAATTCTAAGTGGGGGCACAACCATACCCATAGTATCCGCAAATTGTTTTCTAAGCATAACAAATCTGTCTAAAAAGCTTCCGCCACTTGCCTCGTCTACCAAAGGTAGTAGGCTGTAACCTACCTGAACGCTAATAGGGTCTACGTTTAAAAGACCATAAACATTATCGAGGTTTTTATAAAAGCTAACCTCACTGGTAACTTCTTCAGTAATTTGTGGGGGCTCTTCAGCAGCAGCAAGTTGTTTTTTAGTGTTGTTGTATATCCAAAATCCAATGGTTAATAAAAATGCGGATATTAAAAGAACTTGCACAGGTGGGAAGCCTATAAAAATCAAGGCTGGTAAACTTATGCCAGCGATAATTAAAACTACAGGTTGCCTTGTAAATTGGCTTAAAACATCAAAGTTTAAGTTAGAGTTTGAGGCAGAACGAGTAACTATCATACCTGTTGCAACAGATATTAATAGAGCAGGTATTTGGCTCATTAAGCCGTCGCCTACAGTAGCAATAGCATAGGTGCTTATAATGTATTCAAAGTCACCTACTCCGTCAATAAAGCCAATGGCTATACCGCCTATCAAGTTTATTAAAGTAACGATTATAGATATTACTGCGTCTCCTTTAACAAATTTAGAGGCACCGTCCATAGAGCCAAAGAAGTCTGCACCCCTTTGAATAGATTCTCTTCTTGCTCTTGCTTGCTCTTCGTCAATAAGACCTGAGCTTAAGTCTGCATCAATAGCCATTTGTTTACCTGGCATGGCGTCAAGTGTAAACCTTGCACTTACCTCTGCTACACGTTCAGCACCTTTTGTAATTACCAAAAACTGAACTAAAACTATAATTACGAATATAACTAAACCTACTACTATGTCACCCCTGATAACAAATTCACCAAAGGTTCTGATAACTTCTCCTGCATAGCCCTCGTTCATTAAAATTGAGCGAGTAGAGCTTACGTTTAGCACTAACCTAAACAAAGTGGTAATAAGTAGTAAAGATGGGAAAATGCTAAACTCCAAAGGCTCTTTAATATACATGGTTGTAAGTAAAATGACCAACGACAAGGTAAGGTTTACAATAAATAAAAAGTCTAAAACCCCTGTATGTAAAGGTATAATTAAAGCAGCTACTATCATAACTACAATTACAGCTATACTGTTGCCTATAAGTTTGTTATTCATTTAGTAATTACACCTTTCTTTAAAATTTACGCTTTTCTTAGTCTATTCTTTTTAAGATTATAAATAAATCCTAATATCTCTGCTATTGCTTGGTAGTGCTCCGGAGGAATTTCCGAATAAAGCTCTACTGTATCATATAACGCCCTTGCGAGCGGTTTATTCTCTGTTATATACACATCATTTTCATCAGCTACTTCTATAATTTTTAAGGCTATAAAATCTGCGCCCTTTGCAATAACCACAGGTGCATTGTTTTTTTCAGCGTCATACTTAATAGCTATAGCATAATGTGTTGGGTTTCTTATTACAACATCGGCACTGGGCACGTTTTGCATCATTCTTTGCCTTGCCCTTTGTTGCTGTAAAGCCCTAATATGAGCCTTAATTTGTGGGTCTCCTTCCACTTGTTTGTATTCATCTTTTATTTCTTGCTTAGTCATTCTAAGCTGCTTTTCATAGTTCCACCATTGATACAAATAGTCAAGCCCTGCCAAAAATATAAAAATAACTCCAACAGAAATGGCTATTGTAAAAATAACTTCACCAGTGTACGCATAGGCTTGAATAGGTTGAATATTAAACATTTTAGGCATGTTAACAAGTTCGTTAGAAAGAACAAGGAATATAATATATAGAAGTAGTCCTATTTTAAGCATAGATTTAATTAGCTCAACAAATCCTCTTAAAGAGAACATTCTTTTAAAACCGCTGATAGGGTTAATTCTATCGCCTTTAAATGCAAATGCCTTTGCAGAAAAAAGCATTTTTGTTTGTGCCATAGTAGCCACAACGCTAATAAGTATAGAAATCATTAGTAAAGGTAATGCTGTTAACCCAAACAGTATTGCACTGTCGACAAAAACAGAAGATATAACAGTGTCAGATAAATAACTCATATCGCCAGCTACTGCAAAGTATTCTATTACAAAATTAGTAATGTAAGTTATTGAAGTAGGAAGTAAAAATTTGAGGGCTAAAAACATCAAAAGTAAAGAACTTACAGATACTACCTCTTTGCTTACAAACACATTCCCTTTTTTTCTTTCATCTTGCTTACGTTTGGGCGTGGCTTTTTCGGTTTTTTCACCTGCCATTTTATTCCCCCCTAAAAGCTACTAAAGACATTTTGTATTGTGCTTATCATATTATTCATATACTTTAGTAAAAATTCTGATGTTGGCGCAGCAAACAAGAACATTAATAACAAGCCAAACATTATTTTAAATTGAAAGTTAATTGAAAAAACATTTATTTGAGGCACTATTTTCATAAGTATACCCATAGACATCTCTAAAACAAATGCCGCCGTAATAAAAGGTAAAGCAAGTTGCATTACCAGTAAAAATGCACTAGCAAACAAGGTTATAATAAAACTGTAAACAGCAGGTCCAATAAAAACTCCACCAAGTTCAACTATATCAAATGAAGAAATAATAATATTAATAAAAACTAAGTGAGAATTGGTAATAAAGAAGTAAAGAACAAATATAAGCTGAAAAATATTTCCAGACATAGATATTTGTAAGTTTGTAGTAGGGTCAAAAGCTTTTGCCATTGCAAGGCCAAAACCTAAATCAATAATATCGCCAGCCGCAAATATCAAATAGTAAAATATTTGAAAAATAAAACCACAGCAAAAACCTACAAACAGTTCTGTAAGCATTAGCCATATAAACTGCATATCAGTCATTACAGATAAATCTCCTGCAGTAATTAAAGGAGCAGATAAAACTGTTAAGCCCATGACTAAGGCAATATTAAACTGCGTTGGTATATTTTGTCTAGACAAAAGTGGATTGAAAAAAATCATACCACCAATTCTACAAAATACTAAAATATAAACGCTTAATTGTTCAACAATAATATCCAGAGTCATAAAATCACAACCCAGCCATTATTTGAGTAAGGTATGCAAAAAAATCTGTTATTTTTGATAAAATCCAGCTACCCATAAGCAGTAACATCAAAGCTATAGAGACAATTTTAGGAACAAAAGTAAGTGTTTGCTCGTTAATTTGAGTGGCAGCTTGAAATATTGAAATCAATAAGCCAACACCTAGGCTAATAAGCAAAAAAGGTGCAGCTAGCTGTAATATTAGAAGTATAGCAGTACTGAAAATCTCTAATATTTTTTCTGTTGTCAACGACAATCACCCTCTCTAAAAAAATCCCTGAATTAAGGTCTCCATAATAAGTGACCAACCATCTACTACTACAAAAATCATTACTTTAAAAGGTAAAGATATCATAGACGGAGGCAACATAACCATACCCATAGACATAAGGGTACTAGCAACTATCATGTCAATAACTAAAAAAGGTAAAAACAGCATAAAACCTATAGTAAATGCGGTTTTTAACTCACTTGTAATAAATGAAGGAACAATTACTTCAAGGCCTAAAGAAGTAAGCGACTCAACATCTACTTCTTCTAAAGTCTCACCTTGACCTGATACTGATAGAAATAAATTTAAGTCTTCTACCTTTGTCTCTTTTAACATAAATACTTTTAAAGGCTCTTGAATTTCAACCAAAACCTCTTCTACTGTTAACTCACCCTCTTGATAAGGCGCTATTGCTACCTCGTTTATTTCCTCAAAAGTAGGTTGCATAATAAAAAGTGTTAAAAAAAGCGCTATTCCGACTAATACTTGAGTAGGCGGTGTTTGCTGAAGACCTAAAGCGTTTCTTAAAAATGAAAAAACTATTATTATTCTCGTAAAACTGGTCATCATAATTAAAAGAGAAGGAGCAAGTGCTATAATAGATAAAACAAATAAAAGTTCTAAAGCCGCCATAGAGTCTTCAGTAGCGTCTGTATTCACATCAATAGATATTCCTGTTCCGGTAGCAAAAGCGTCAATTCCTAAAACATTAAAGCTAAGACCAGAAAAAATGATTGCAATTACAAATAAAAAACGCAACACTCTTTTATACTTATTAAGAGGCGACAATTCTATTATGTTGTTCATATTGTCTTGTTCCTCTCTTTCTATGTAGTGTTCCTATCTTTTAAATGGGCGACCTTAAGCCGCCCTTGTTTGTTGGAATAACTTTCGTTAGTTGTTAATAAAAGTTGCAACTAAGTGTAAAAAATAATTGTTCTACTTTTAATCATTTTTATTTTTAGTAAAATTATCTTTAATATTTTTAGATAATATTTCATAAAATGACGAACTTTGATTATTGTCATTCTCAAGGGGAATGTAGCCTTCAAGAGTATCTATCAAATTAATGTTATTACCTGTTACTCCTAAAAGCAAAATTTTATCTCCAACCTTAGCAATAACCAAATATTGGTCTTTGCCCATAACAGTTTTTTCGAGAATTTTTATATTGCCTTTGCCCAAGTTTTGATATTTTCCTCCAAACATTTTTGTGGCATAATGTGCTCCAAAAAATATTGCAACTACTAATATCAAGCTAATTATTGCTGATAGAATGCTCGAAAAATCATCAAACATATAACTAAATCTCCAAATTAATGACCATACTTTTTAGTGTTAGTTTTGCAGAGTTAACCCTAGCAGATTTCTCGTCTAAGGTTAAGCAAAAAACTAAAATACCTTATTATAAAGGTAATATTTTGTTAACTGTTTGTACAATACGTTCTTGCTTAAATGGTTTTACAATGAAGTCTAAAGCTCCTAACTTAATAGCTTCCATAACCATTGTCTCTTGACCCATTGCAGAACACATTACAATTTTAGCCGCAGGGTCTGCACCTTTAATTGCAGCAAGAGCTTGAATTCCGTCCATGTTAGGCATAGTAATGTCCATAATAACAAGGTCAGGCTTCTCAGCGCTATATAACTCTACTGCTTGTTGGCCATCTTCACCTTCAATAAAATTTTCATAACCTGCTTTTTTTAAATGTGTTTGCACCATTTTTCTCATAAAACCAGCATCATCAACTACTAATATCTTATACATAATAAATTTCCATCCTTTCAAAATACAAAATTAAGTTATTTTTATATTATCATATTAAATTATACAATTGTTACTTAGTTAAAGATTCTAATAGTTCCTTAGAACCTACTATTTCCGTTACCCTAATGCCAAAGTTATCTCCTACAACTATTACATCGCCATACGCAAGTAGTTGCCCGTTAACCATAATCTCAGCTGGAGAGCCAGTCTGTTTATCTAGTTCTAAAACAGTTCCTTGGCCTAAATCCATTATATCCTTTATCTTTTGTTTTGCTCTTCCTATTACTACAGAAATTTCAAGTTGTACCCCCATTAATAAATTCATATTTGAATTTGAAGAAGGCATTGTAGAACGTGCAGGATGTGCAAAGTTTGGATATTCAGCAGCTCTAATCGAAGGCATGTCAGCAGGCTCTTGTGGAGCTTGTGCATATGGATTCATATATGGATTTTGCATATATGAATTTTGCATATATGGGTTCATATATGGGTTCATATATGGATTTGGCATAGCTTCT
>CAYJEZ010000001.1:0-11363 GCA_964369215.1 uncultured Eubacteriales bacterium | reverse complement strand
ATTTTGCATATATGGGTTCATATATGGGTTCATATATGGATTTGGCATAGCTTCTGGTTGATAAGGCATTTGTGCTTGCGCAGGAACCTGTGGTTGAGGCTGAACAACAGGCATAGTAGGTTGAGGCATTACAGGGGGAGGTGGCTCAACTGCTTGTTGTACTGGAGCGACTGCTGCCGGAGCTGCCGCGGGCGCTGGAACAGGAGGTGGAGCAGTTGGTGCTGGTTGTTCTACTACTAGTGGTAAAGGTTCAGCAACCACGTCTTCTTCCATGCCCATATGAACTCTATCTACTATTGATTTAGCAAGCCCTAAAGGCAAAAAGCATACAAAAGTAGTGTCTAATATATCTTTTATTTGCAATTGAAAAGATACCGCAACAACTGATTCACTCTCTTTTATGTCAAACATAGAGCTGTCGATGTCTTCTTTTGTAGAGACTAGAACAGCTTTTGGAGGGCTGATGTCTATGACTGTGTCTAAAATTTCTGAAAGGGCAGTAGACGATGCGCCCATCATTTGATTCATAACTTCACATGCCGCACTCATGCTCATGTCATCAAATTCAAATTCATCAGGGGGTAAGGGTTCGTCATTACCCATAAGTAAGTCTAAAATGATTTGCATATCATTTTTTCTAAACATTGTTGCATTAGTTCCAGTAATACCTTTTACATACTGAATTTTAACCATAACTGCAGGCTCTAAACCTGAACTATCTATATGATTAAAAACATCTTGTTTTATTATTGGAGTGGTAATGCTAACCTGTTTTTCAAGCATGGTAGAAAGTGCAGTAGCACCGGCGCCCATACTTATGTTCATAATTTCTCCTATGGTATCGAGTTCATCTTCTTTTAATTCTAAAATCACATTTTCACTCAAAACTAGGCATCCCCCTTCTATCTTTCAAATACTTCAACAAGCTTAAGTGCTTTGTTATTATTAATTTCGCCTATTCTTGCAGAACACCAAGGTATACCCTCAACATTTACTGTTACATTACTATCTACTTTTTTGTTAAGAGCTATAATATCACCGGGTTGTAGTGAGCTCACTTCACTCAAATTCATTTGGCATACATCAAGAATTGCTTCAATATTCAAGTCAGATTCTTTTAAATAACTTAAAAGTGTATCTTTCCTATTTTGTTCTTTTGCTGGGTCTAATTGTCTTTCTACATGCGCATATTTTACACTAAAGCTATCGAGAATACTCTCAATATTTCCGGCAGACATACAAACATTTATTAATCCAGAGTGTAGCTCTTCTTTAACATCCATAGTTACAATAGCTACTATATCTTGAGGAGAATAAGCTTGAAGCATACGCCCGTTTGTTTCAATACTTTGCAACTCTAACTTACAAGGAAAATAATTATTCCAAGCATCTTCAAGGTTTTTAGTTACATTATTAAGAACAAACTCTAAAAGAGACCTTTCAATTTCAGTATAATCTCTTTCAGGAGAATATACTTTTCCTGAACCGCCCATAAGCCTATCTATAAGTAAAAATCCTAAACTAGTAGGAAACTCAATCAGCAAGGTCAAACCATAGTATGAATCATCAATAGGTTCAAATGAAATCATTGCTACAAGGGTTAAGTCAGGTAAAACATTGTTAAATTCGTTATACCTTTGCTCTTCAACGCCTATAACTTCTGTTTCACAAACGCTTCTAAAAATTCCTGTAAAGTATATGCTAAGTACTCTTCCGAAATTTTCATGCAATGTATTAAGTGAATTTAGCTGGTCTTTAGTAAATTTCTTAGGAGAGGTAAAGTCATATTCTTTTACTTTATCTTCTTCCTTATTAACCGTAGGTTCTTCTACGCCACCTGATTGCATTTTCTTCAAAAGTTCATCTATTTGATTTTGCGATAATGCTTCAGCCACAGAATAACCACCTCCTCATATTCCAGTACAAACATATGGTTGCACTAACTATCATTGTCGCTATCGCTATCTTCTAGCGAGTTCTCGGTATCAGACTCACTTTGTGATTCATCTGCTTCTAAGTTATCAAGAGCTTCTTGAATTAGAGAAGAAGTATCATCATCTAATACTGCAGTATCATCTTGCGGAAGTTCCTCTGCATCCGCAAAATCTTCGGCATTTCCAGGTAGAACAGAACTTCCTGCTCCGCCTCCAGTTTCAAAAGAGTCCTCGCCGTAAAATTCTTCCATTATATCTTCAAGGCTTCTGTCGTCACTAGCTGCTTCGCTAATAATAACCATTTCAACTCTTCTGTTTTGCCGCATGTTCTCTTCAGAGTCGTTAGGTGCAACAGGGAATCTATTGCCGTAGCCATGGGTAGATATTTTCTCTTCAGTAAAACCCATTTCATATGAAAAATGACTAGACACAACCGCCGCACGCTGTGCCGCCAACATTATGTATTCTGCTTCTGGGTTAGGTATTGTAGCAGTAAAACCCATAACATTTACCATTCTAATAAACTCTTCAAACTCAATAAGTGCAGAGCCTATAGAACTTAATAGCGGAACGCTACTATCAAGAAGAACATAATCACTAGGCTCAAAGAAATAGGCACTCTCAAACCTTATGTAAATGACATCATCTAATTTTACTACTTCTACAGAAGCTTGGGTATTTGACTCATCAACATGCTGTTTGATTTGCTCATATAAAAAATCAAATTCAGTAGTAATAGCTACTTCTTCGCCGTCAGCTGTTTCGCTGTTTCCTAAAATCTCATCCTGTACGTCTTGTGGCAAGTTAGAAAAAGATTGAATAAAAGCATTAAACTTTACAGGGTCGGTATTAGACATACTAAGCAAAACCGCAAAGAAAGCAAGAAGCAACGTTACCATGTCAGCATAAGTATTAAGCCATTCTCCTCCGCCTGAAGGGGCTTCTGGTTTTTTTCTTTTAGCCAATTTTCTCACCTTCCAATAAATTATTTTACCGCAATTATATTATCATCATTAGAATTAAGTTTACTCAGCGCTATCTGCAGAGCCCATAGTTTTAGCCAATTTCTTTTGTTGGTACTCAGGTAACATATTCATAAGTTTTGTTTGAATAAAATTGGGGTTCTCTCCTGCTTGTATCGATTGAATACCCTCGCTAATAATATTTAAGCAAAGAGCTTCTTCGTCATGCCTTACTCTTAGTTTATGGGCTATAGGCATAAACACTGCATTTGCAAGAAGTGAGCCATAAAATGTTGTGATAAGAGCAACCGCCATACTAGGACCAACGCTTGCAACATCAGTTAGGTTTTTCATAAGGTTAACAAGACCAATAAGTGTACCTATCATACCAAAGCCTGGAGCTAATGACGCACCTTTGTCGTATAATGAGCACTCTTGAGCATGCCTTGCCTCAATATTAGCCATCCAGTCTTCTAGTTGTGCAGTTACTATTTCAGGGTCAACTGAGTCAACTACCATTTGTATTCCGTTTTTTAAGAACATATCGTCCATTTGAGCAGCGTCTTCTTCAAGAGATAGAAGACCACTCATACGAGCCTTTTTAGCAGACTCTACTAAAGTTTCTATGTATTTCATGGGGTCATATTTATTAGGCATAAAAAGAATTCTTGTATGCTTAATGATTTTTGCAAACTGATTAATTGGGAACATCATTAGCAAAGCACCTAATGTACCACCCAATACTATGAATATACTGGGTATGTCTAAAAAGTTTTCAAGCTTCTCTATAGTAAAACCAGAAATCATTTTAGTCTCGGAGTCTGTATCAACAATCATACCAAAAATAACAAGACCAAAAGCAAGGACAATACCAATAATTGTAGCTATATCAATGGTTCTCTTTTTCATTTTAATAGTTCAATCCTTTCTGTGAGATACAATGTTTTGTGATTTTTATTTGTATAATAAGTTTTTATTATACAAATAAAACAAAACTTGTTGTCTGAAAAATATTTCAAACTATCTCTTTCCTTTTATGACATATCCCTAGAATCTATTATAACACTCTCTTTTGTATTCTACAACCTTTTTTATAATTTCTTCCATATTTTCCTCAACAATATGGTAAGTTTTATTAGTCAGTCTTATTGTAGTATCGGGTCTTTCCTCTATAGTTTCAATTAGTTCACAATTTAATACAAACTCGTTTCCGTCAAGTTTCTTTAAGGTAATCATAAGCTGTACTCCTCTTTATTATTATTTATGAGTTTTTAATCATAGTCAGATGGAAAGCTAATCATTGTATAAAATACTTTTTATACATAATGGCTATTCTTTCCATTATAGGTATAAAAATAACTGCTTTCCTATAAAACTAACATAATGAAAACTTTTGTTTTCATTCTTTCCACCTGACTATGACGGCGAAAATAAATTTCGCCACCACAGAAATATAAAAATTATTAACTATCTTTTTAGATTGATTAGCTCTTCAAGCATGGTATCGGTAACTGTAATGATACGAGAGTTAGCTTGGAATCCACGTTGAGTAGTAATCATATCTGCAAACTCTTTTGACAAGTCAACATTAGACATCTCTAGAGCACTGCTTTTTAGCGCGCCACTTCCGTCAAAGCCTGGGTCTGTAAGTTGTGGGTCGCCAGAGTTAACTGTTTGTGCATAATAGTTATTACCTATAAGCTCAAGACCTGATGGGTTAGCAAAAGTAGCAAGCGAAATTTTACCTACTACAACGATACCAGCCTCAGGGTGAGTAACAGTAATTCTACCGTCAGAACCTATAGCTATGTTTGAAAGTTCATCAAGAGTAATGTTTCCGCCCTCTGTACCACCCTCCATTGCGAAGGTTGTAGAGCTTAGACCTAAGTTTCTAGAAACTGTTGAAGGAGTTACTACTATTGGGTCGCCGGCAAAAGCGTTTGCGGTGTCACCATTTGCAGGCACAGGAGGTGGTGTAGCACCAGATTGATTTTGGAACTCAGTAGTAATTGAGTTAAAACCAGGGTTAGAAACCTCAATATAGTCTCCGTTTGCTGATTTAAGCAATAAAGAAGCAGCTTGAGTATCCTCTGGGATACTTCCTGTGTAGTCTTCACCGTTAATGGTTAAAGTTATGTCCCAAGCCTCGACTGCGCCTGTGTCGTTATATGTAGCAATAAAGTCGGTTGGGTTAACTGTTCCTGAGCCAGCAAAGTCGCTACTTACGCCTTTTAATACCATTTTACCGCCAAATAAACTGCTCATTGATGCGCTTGTTAGAGTACCGTAGTCAACTCCACCTGCAGGTCCAGTAATTTGCTCGCCTGTTAAAGGGCCACCAGCAAAAACATCTTCACTAGCAGTAAGTGAAATATAACCAGCAGCATGAGGTTCGCCCCCGTTAGCCTCTGTAATAGCAGAATTAATAGCACTATTTAAAGCGTCTATATTTGCAAAGCTTTCAAAAGCATTCAATTGGACTGTAATAGAACCAGTAGAAGAAATGCTAGCTTGTGCTTCTTGTCCTAGAGGTAAGCCTTCACTTGAACCTATAGCTATTGAGATATTTCCATATTTATTAGCCTCAGCGGCTGACAATGTAAAGTCTATATCATTTATAGTGACATCTGCTGAAGGTCTTGATTGTGCTACTGAACCAATATTATCTAGCTTTATTTTCTCAGATGCGGGCACTCCGTCAACTTCTGTTGCACCCAATACAAAGTTACCGTTTACATCTGTTAAAAAACCTTGCGCGTCGTAGCTTAAAAGGCCTGCTTTTGTATAATATGTATTTCCGCTACTATCCATTACTTGAATAAAGCCATCGCCTGTAATAGCAACGTCCATTCCAAAACCTGTGTTTTGAATACTAGAGGTTGTCATTTGTGTTTGCACAGCGCTTAAGTTTGAACCATAACCGATACCAGATGGGTTAGTACCACCGCTATCACCTGTTCCTGCCGATGCGCTTTCAATAGTTTGATAAAATACATCGCTAAAAACTGCGCGTTGTGTTTTATATCCGTATGTGTTAACGTTTGCAATATTATTACCTATAACATCCATTTTAGTTTGATGAGTAATAAGACCTGCAACACCTGAAAACAATGCTCTGTTCATAAAAACTCTCCTTTATAATGCCGCTTTACCTATCGGTCAGTCAAGGTAAATTAAGCCTCCTTAAAGGTCCGGCTTACATTATTACGGCTCCGTTTATATTCGTAAAAATATCTGCTTCGTTATTATCTTTTGCGGTTATAACCGTGTTGCTTGGCACATTTACTAAAAATGCTGTTTTATCCACCAGTATTAATACATCATTTAAATTTTTCTGTTCTGCCATTTTAACGCCGTCATTAAGTCTTTTAATGCTTTCGTCAGAAATGTCTAAATTTCTTTCTTCGGCCCTTTGCATAGCATGCTTAGAAAAATTAACTCCGCCCTCTAATTGTTTCTCAAGTATCTTCTTAAAATCGTCTGAATTAGAACCTTGGGTTTTACCATTAAATTGCGAGTTATCTACTTTAGGAGCACCGGTAACCACAGATGATAAATACTTAAATCTAATGTCATCCATAATTTCAACTCCTTTTTAAATGATTGTTTTTACTACCAGTGGCTTATAAACACTTTTATTGCCCTGTGCGTCTGCTACAACAACATTTACATAATATGTAGTATCTGGTGATAAGTAATTAAGCAATGCACTGTTTAAACCTGTTTGATTAGGTGTGCCGTGCATAATACCATTTTCTACCTTGTCAACAGTATCAAAATCGCTGTTTGTAGAGTAGTAAACTGTATACTGAAGTTCTTCCGCTTTTACAGGGTCATCTGTAGGAATCTCCCAAGATATTGTTGCGCTTTCATCTGTTATAAACATAGCCTCAAGGTCAAAATTAGCTGCGTTTATGTCGTCTGTTTTACTAACCCCTATTTCCATAATTTGGTAAAGCTCGTATGTTTTATCTCCTATATAAGCAATGTACTCATTGTCTATTAAAGAAATTTTATCAATTGTACCCGTAGTAGTATCAAGTGAGCCGTCAAAGTTAAACCTTGACGCAGTAACCGTTTTACCTACTAGGTTCATAGCGTACATAGCGTTTGATTGCTCTGCCATTTCTTCCATAAGTTGTAAGTTAGTAAAGCTAGCCATTTGTGCAACCATTTCAGAGTTATCTACAGGGTCTGTAAAGTCTTGGTTTTGCATCTCAACTATCATAAGCTCTAAAAAATAACTGGGGTCAAGTATAGAGTTATCTGTCTCGTTAGTAACTACAACGTCATAGTTATTACCTGATGGAGGTACACTAGTACTGTTTGCAATACCGCTCATAGTTTTCTCCTTTCTTATATTATTTTATTTAAATGTAGATGCTCAGCATGTCTAAATTGTTCTCAGGCATATTTGCATCTTCTTGAGTTTCATCATCCTCTAGCGGATAATAAATGTCGTCTTGCGATTGCTGTGCTGTAAAGTTTTGTCTGTTTTGCCTTCCGTCGAAAGCTCCTAAGTCAGACATTTGAGAGCCTAATGACTGTTCTACGGTAGTAATACTCTCTCTAACTTCAATTTGTAGCGGTCTAAAAGCTTCTCTTAAAACGGCTAAGTCGTCGTTAATAAGTTTTGTTGCTTGTGCTGTAGCAGTTACAATTTCAAGAACTTGCTTCGAACCCTCGTTAATAAGTTTTATTGTAACTTCACCAAGTTCCTCAGGGTATAGCTTCATCACAAACTCGCCTTTTTCCATAGTCTCGTTTATTCCAAATTTCATTTGGTTTACAAACTCTGGCTGTTTTGCAACTATTTCGGCTTTCTTTTGTACTATGTCAAAGTTAGTATCAAGAGTTTGCTCGGTTACAAGTTGTTGACCAACATTTGCTTGCATTAACTCATCACCTTGCTCAGTGTCTGCCATAGCCTTTTGAATTTGAATGAATTCATCGCCATTTTGCACTGATGTATCCACTCTTTGCGCTAAAACTGAGTTATTGTTCAGTATACTATAATTTGATTCAACACCCTGTGGCTTGTCTGCTGAATAGTCAGTGAAACTAAATTTAACACGATTTGAGTTAGTAACATTAGGAATTTGTACTACTTGTGGTAACTGAGATTGTACGGCTTGCTCAGAATTCGCAGCTGTAATAACTTGTTCTACATTAGCATTATTGGTGTTTAATAGCAATTGTTGCTGTGAAGTATTAGCTATAAGTGGAATTTGCTCTTCAAAAAGCAAGTTGGCTACCTCTGTAGTATCTTCAGAGAGTTCAATGTTTTGCACTGTGCCCGTTGCTTGCATTAGGGCGGCAATCAGTATAGCTTCTTCGCTGGGTTCTTCTTTTAAATTAAGGTCTTCACCGTCAATAGCAAGTGCCTGTGTCATATTAGCGAATACCTCGAAAAAAGGATTACCTTGTGATTGTGAGCTTATACTACTTCTGTTTTGAATAGCTTGGGTGGCCCTTACAATGTCTACATTTTGCATCATTTCTTCACCTCCTTTCAATATTTAACATACAACGCATTATTTGCGTAGAGTAAAAAACTAAAAGTGAAAAGTTGTTTGTCATTAATTTATAAAAAAGTTGACTACTTTTCAAATAGGAAACGTTAAGTTTAAAATTATGCTTGTCTTCTTTCTTGTTTTGTAACAGTTACCGAGCTTAAATAGTCTGAAATAGAATTCTCGGTCTCTTTAGCTACTTCTTTGTTGTAAACTTCTCTTTGTTTGCTTTCAAGTTTCTCTAAGCCGCTTACCTCTTGTGAAATACCTACTACAATTTTGGTTTGGGCGGCAATATCTTTTTCTATGTTATATATATCAACTTGTAATCCATGAATTTGATGTTTTGCGTTATCAATCAGAAATGTATATGAACTGGTTTCTCTTACATTAATTCCTGTTAGTTGCTTTTTTTTAAGCTCAGCTTTCATATTAAATCTGTATGCTTCAAGTTTGTTCATCTCGTTGCGCATGTCGTCGCGTCTTCCGTTTAGAAGTAATAATTTGTTTTTTTCCTCTGTTAATATTTGCTCTTTGTAGTTATAAAGCTTATCAAGTGAAAACTCAAAATCTTTCATTTGTACAACCGTGCCTTTCTAAAAATACACATTGTGTCAACTTTTGTTCGGCTCGAGTTTACTAACTAAAGTATACATTGTTTCATAAAAGCTAAAGTTTGCTCATAGCTTATGTGCTCATTAACTCTTTGTCTTAAAAATGCATTTATTTTATCCATATGAGCTATGGCGTTATCAAGTGCGGCATTTCCGCCGGGTTTATATGCGCCTATAGCTATAAGGTCTTCATTCTCTCTGTAAATTGCCAACATGTTTCTCATAATATTTGCAACTTCATCTTGTTCTTTGTCTACTATATTGTTCATCAAACGGCTTACGCTTCCTAAAACATCTATTGCAGGGTAATGGTTTTTTGCCGCTAAAGACCTAGATAATAATATATGTCCGTCAATAATACCTCTTACTGTATCGGCAACAGGTTCATTTGTGTCGTCGCCTTCAACCAAAACAGTGTAAATTCCTGTGATAGAGCCTGTTTCAAAGTTACCTGTTCTTTCTAATAGTTTTGGTAGGGCAGAGTAGATAGACGGCGTGTAGCCTCTTGCTACTGGTACCTCTCCTACACTTAAACCAATTTCTCTTTGCGTCATAGCAAACCTTGTTAACGAGTCCATCATTAGCAAAACATCTTTGCCTTGCCTTTGAAAAAATTCTGCAATTGCTGTTGCTGTTTGTGCACATTTATACCTCATCATAGCAGATTGATCAGAGGTGGCAACGACTAGCACTGAGCGTTTTAAACCCTCAGGGCCTAAGTCTCTGTTGATAAATTCGACAACTTCGCGTCCTCTTTCGCCAACGAGAGCTATTACATTAATGTCTGCTCGTACATTTTTAGCTATCATTCCAAGCAAAGTGCTTTTTCCAACGCCAGAGCCTGCAAAAATTCCTATTCTTTGCCCTTTACCTATTGTTAAAAGGCCGTCTATAGATTTAACCCCAAGTTGAATAATATCTTTTATTGGTGGTCTTCTCAAAGGGTTTGAGCTTATTCCACCTATAGAAACCGGAGTGCCCCCTACAATAGTAGGGCCGTTATCAATAGGTTTACCTAGTGCATCAACTGTTCTTCCTATTAAGGCATCACTTGCTAAAACATTAAGCTTTTCGCCCGTATTAATTACAGCACAACCGTGCCCTACGTCGTCTGTCTCTTTATAAGGCATAAGGTATGCCCTATTTCCTGAAATTCCTACCACTTCGCAAAGTAAAGGGTCTTTTGCCTTTATTATTACTTGGCAAATATCGCCAATACTGCATATAAGCCCTGTAGCTTCAATTGTCATTCCTTGTATTTTGCTAATTTTTCCCTCATGAGACTTTAAATCGGATAAATTCAGTATACGTCTATACTTAGCGGTATCGAGAATATCATCTACTGTTCTATCCAATTTAAGCACCTCAATTCTCTTTAAAAATTTTCCTTAAATTATCTGCTTGTGCGCTTATTCCAGACACTATTGTCCCTTCTTCTGTGTTAACTCTAATAGTGTCAATTGCACCACTTATAGGGGTTATTGTAACCACTGCCCTTGCATCTTCAAGGTTCTCTCTTATTTTTTCAACAAGGCCGACTAAGTTTTCAGATAACTCAACATCAAGCCAAGAAGTATTTTTTATAGTACCCACAGTGTTCATAACTAATGTCTCTAAAATAAGTTCGTCTTCTTCTATTTTTTTAATTATCATTTTCTCGGCTATTTCAATGGCAAAATATTTTAGCTCTTCGGCATATTTATCTATAAACTCGGTGTGTACTTTTTGTATCTCTTTTAGCTTAGCGTCTACATTTTCAATACACTCGCTAAGTTCTCCTCTTTTTTTAACAATCATATCATTATATGCTTTGTAGCTAGCCTCTTCAATAACTCTTTGAATATCTTCTTTATAAAGTTCGGCTATTTCTTCGTCTGTCAAAGGCTCAGGTAATATGGGTTCGTCTGGCACTTCTTCTTCGGGCTCTTCTACTACTGTAAAAACACTCTCTACAAACATATCTTCTAAGCTGCTTTCTTCTGAAGCATCAACGTCCTCTGAGGCTTCTTCCTCCCCAGCTTCGGGGTTCGGTTCCTCTTCGGGTATTTCTTCATACACAAAGGGTTCTTCAGGAATTTTATATTTCTCAAGGGGAGGAGTAATGCCTCTACTTTTAAATATATTAGGCAATTATGGTGTCCTCCTCTCCACCTCTTGAAACTACTATTTCTCCTGTCTCTTCTAGTGTGCGAATAACATTAACGATATTTTGTTGTGCCTCTTCAACATCTTTCATGCGCACATTTCTAAGATATTGGATATCTTCAAGAATTGACTCTCTTGCCCTTGAGCTAACATTGTTAAGAAGCATATTTTTAACATCTTCGTTAGAGCCTTTAA